>NZ_JBYTAG010000047.1:0-62538 GCF_058787995.1 Cupriavidus sp. FW305-27 | reverse complement strand
GCCGTCGACAAGACGCGAAGCCTGCGTGAACCGCATGCCTTGTCGCGCGGCTCCCCCTTCGCAAGTCGATTGCGCCCACCCCTGCGCACGCCTGCGATTGCAGCGAAGAACAGCCATCTCACATGCCATGTTTCCAACGTGAATCACGCGCCCGCGCGAGCCTGGAGCCCCCTGCACACAAGGGTTTGCAGGGAGTGTCTGTGAAACCTGCAGGCACTCTCGCGGCCCTGGCGTACTTTGCAATGTTTCGATCCGGAAACGTTGCCTCGGCAGAAGGCGTTCTCATCCGTCAGTCTGGCCGTCACCGGAAAAAAGGGAGCGAAGCAGCCAGGAGGACTACCGACTGCGACGAATGCCGATCTTCGGCGCGAACGTTGCCTCATGCTTTTGGATGAAATTGCCGCCCTCTTTCGTCAGCGCGGCCCACTTGAGCACTTCCCGCGATCTAGGACATCTGTAGCGGGGTCCGGAATGGCTTGCAAGACCCGCGTTTCCACCCAGCAACGAAGCGTGGCCGAAAAGCCGCTTGCAGGCCCGCCGAACCTGCGGCCACCGCGCATCGCTACCCGCAAACCCTTGTGGCACAACGGTTTCCGCTGGCCTGGCCTGGCGTTTGCCTATGTCAGGCACGCGGCACCGCAGTCCTGACTGCCGCGATGCCGGCGCAACGTTCGCCGGCATCAGTTCCAGAAAGATAAGGGGAGTTTCACCATGCCAGTCGCACGCCAACCTGCGATGCCACACCGGAATATCGGCCACGCTGCTGCTGCCAGGGGCACCAGCAGCGCGCAGTTCCGTTGCATGGCGCGTGCAGGCCATGTGCAGCACGCCGCGCGGTGCATGCATGCGTCGGCACAACGCCGGCTGCAGTCACGCAACCCACGCGGTGTGCACGGCGGTCCCGGCCAGTGGCCATTTCACGCCTGCGCAATCTGCGCGCCGCCCTGCTGCCGGATTTCCAAGCATTGATATCAGATGCCGTTGTTGCCCTATCTGCAGTTCCAAAGTTCTGCAGTGCTTGTTCCCAACCAAAGGAGTTTGTCATGCAAAACCTGACCACCATGATCAAGCAGTTCATCCGTGATGAAGACGGTGTGACCGCCATTGAATATGGCCTCATCGCCGCACTCATCGCAGTTGTCATCATCGTTTCGGTGACGCTTATTGGCACGAACCTGAACCTCATCTTCAAATACATCGGCGATACCCTCACCAACGCCGTACCGGCCTGATAGCCGATCCGCACGCATGGCCGCCCTGTTCCGGACGGCCATGCGGCACGGACTCCCGCCCGACACGCCAACACAGACACCGGAGACGCCAAATGCCGAAGCTCCTCGCCAGGTCAAAAGATTTTTTGCGCGACGACTGGGGTGTCTCCTCTATCGAATACGCATTGCTCGGCAGTCTGATCGCAATGGCAATTGTCGTTTCCGTCGCCACGCTCAGCAATGCCGTGAAAGCCATGTACGAGTTGATCGCCTCCAGGATGCCCTGATCTATCCGACCAGCGCACGCCCCGGACACAAACCAAGCTACCTTCCACTATCGCCATGCAAGCCGCCACTGCCCTCGCCCCCCTCGTTGGCCCCGCCACGATCGGCATCGTGCTCACAGCCGCGGCCATCGACCTGGACCGCCGCCGCATTCCCAACTGGCTGACCTTCGGCGCCTGGATCGCTGCGCTGCCCTTGATGGCAACAATTCATGGCCCTGCCGCCGGTTCGCTGGCGTGGCTCTATGGCTGGACGGTGGGCCTGGTGCTGTTTCTGCCGTTCTATCTGATGCGCGGCATGGCGGCCGGCGACGTCAAGCTGATGGCAGCCGTGGGCGCCTGGCTCGGCGGCAGCATGGCGCTGAAGATCGCACTGGCAACCTGCGTGATTGGTGGGGCCTGGGCGTTGGTACAGGTGCTTGCCACAGGACAGGGACGCTCGACCCTCGCCCGAGTGGGCCACATGCTGATCGCCGCCCTGGTGCCGGGTTCCCGGCCGGTGCAACCGCAAGCCGAGGCGTCAGCCGGCTCCTTGCCTTACGGCGTAGCGATTGCCGCCGGGACGCTGACGATGCTCTTTGCCGGCACATGACACAAGCCACAAGCGACACAACGCGCCGACCAGTCACGGGCGCCTGCAGGAACGAGAACACACTGACCAGCGAACAGGGGATGGCAATGAACGAGCATCACGACTCAGGTCACGCACCACGGCTCCTTGAGCCCGTCGCGACCGGCAGGAATGTCCATGCCGAGCATGGCACGCTGCCGGTGCCGCCCTGGCACGTGCTGCCGCGCACGATTGCTGATACCGGCCTGGAGATCGCACAGTTGCTCGGGCTGCTGATGAAGGCCGCCTACCAGCACCGCACCGTCACGCTGGCAGTACTGACCGACACGCTCAAGCTGCCGGCACTGGTGGTCAATGAAATCGCGGCCGTCGCCGTGCGCGAGCGCCTGCTGGAGATCGCGCACCGCGGCGCCAGCGACCTGGATGTGCGCTTCCGGCTCACTGACGCCGGCTATACCCGCGCGGCGGAAGCCTCGGCGCGCTGCAGCTATGTCGGCACTGCGCCGGTCACGCTGGATGCGTACCTCGATGCCATCAAGCGCCACTCGGTCAACCAAGCTTCCGTGACCAAGGCGGACGTTACTGCCGCCTTCCATGACCTGGTGATCCCGGTCCATCTGCTCGACGCAATCGGCATGGCGCTGAACACCTGCCGCGCGCTGATGATCTACGGCCCGCCCGGAAGTGGCAAGACTTACCTGGCGCAGCGCCTGGGCACGCTGCTGCCTGGCGCGGTACCAGTGCCGCATGCCATCACCGTCGCCGGCGAAATCATCCAGGTGTTCGATCCGCTGGTCCATGTGCCGTTCGACGACAGCGAAGCCTCGCTGGCGCGCCGCTCGCTGGACCGCCGCTGGGTCCTGTGCCATCGCCCGGTGGTGCTGTCCGGCGGCGAGCTGACGCTATCCATGCTGGACCTGCGCTATGACCGCGTCTCCGGCTTCTACCAGGCGCCTCCTCACATGAAGGCCAACAATGGCATCTACATCATCGATGACCTGGGCCGCCAGCTGGTTGGCGTCAGCGACCTGCTGAACCGCTGGATCGTGCCGCTGGATCGCAGCATTGACATGTTCACGCTGCAAACCGGCGTGCGCTTCTCGGTGCCGTTCGATGTCTGGCCAGTGTTCTCGACCAACCTCGAACCGTCGGAGCTGGGCGACGACGCCTTCCTGCGCCGGCTCGGCAGCAAGCTCTACGTGGGCCCGCTGTCGGTCGACGACTACCGCGAAGTCTATCAACGCACCGCCGCTGGCTTCGGACTGACCAGCACGGATGCGATGTTCGATTTCCTGGTCGACAGCCTGCACTACGCCAGCGATACGCCGCTGCTGGCCTGCATCCCGCGCGACCTGCTGCGCCTGGTGGACTCGGGCGTGCGCTACCACGGCCATGCCGCACAGGTTACCGAGGCAGGCCTGGTGTCTGCATGGCAAGGCTACTACGGGCTGCGCGCTTCGGCCGATGCCATGCCATCGCTAGGCGCTGGCCATCGATGGTCGGATGACCATCGCGCCGCAAGCTGAACTGCACCACCGAACCATCGGACAACTGTAGGGGGAGAATCATCATGAAAAACACACGCGCAATCCTGATGCTGCTGATTGCCCTCGTCGCCGGCGTGGCGGCAGTGGTATCCGCGTCGCGATGGCTGGTCCAGCAGTCGTCCAGCTCGGTCAGGCAGGTGGTCGTCGCCGCCAACGACCTCAACCTCGGCCAGCCGCTCAACGGCAGCCAGCTGCGCATGGTCAGCTGGCCGACAGGCAGCGTGCCGCCCGGCGCGTTTGAGGACATGAAGGCGCTGGAGGGCCGCGTGGTCCGCACCAGCCTGCAGCGCGGCGAGCCCGTCCTCGACGCCAAGCTGGCGCCGGTGGGCACCAAGGGTGGATTGTCCGCCGTGATCAATGACGGCAAGCGTGCCATCACGGTCCGCGTCAACGACGTGGTGGGCGTGGCCGGCTTCGCGCTGCCGGGCAACTACGTCGACGTGATCGTCAATACCAACGAAGAAGCCAAGACCACGCAGAGCGGCAGCATCTCGAAGATCGTGCTCGAGAAAATCCTGGTGCTGGCGGTAGCGCAACAGGTCAGCCGCGACGACACCCAGCCCAAGGTGGTCAATGCGGTGACGCTGGAAGTCACGCCCGAACAGGCCGAGAAGCTCGACGTGGCGCGTAGCGTCGGCACGCTGTCGCTGGTGCTGCGCAACCAGCTGGATGTGGCCGACATCAGCACCGGCGGCGCCACCAAGGGAACGCTGCTTGGCAAGACACCGGAGGCACCGGCCAAGGTGGTGACCAAGACCGAGACGCGCACCGTAGTCAAGACTCGTACGGTAGCGGCGGCGCCCGCACGCTCGGGCAATTGCATCGGCGTGCTGGCAGGCATGCAGGGTGGCGTCGAGTGCTTCTGAGCACCTACGCCAGCCATCCAACAAATCCTGAGCTGCAACAGCCTCTCCGGGGGGAGATTCAAAATGAACCAGAAACGATCCGAAGCTGCAGGCGGCACCCGCATCCTGGTGCTGGCCGCCATCCTCTGCACGCCGCTGGCTGCTGCGGCGCAGGCCGCCATTGAGGCTGGCAACCTGACCAAGGCAACCGCACCGGCTGCCGCCAAGGCCCCCCAGGGCCCGATGCAGATGACCATCAGCATGACGCCCGGAGCCGCCGCACCGGCCGCGTCGGCGCCGCCCGTGACTTCAGGCGAGGCGCGCGGGCCCAACTGCACCGGCGCGATCCGCAGCGAATCAAGCGTGATGGTGCCGGTCGGCAAGTCACAGCTGATCACGCTGCAGGAGCCGGTGCGCAACCGCACGCTGGGCAATCCCAATGTGGTGCAGGCCACCATGGTGTCGCCGCAGACGCTCTACGTGCTCGGCCGCGCGGTGGGCACCACCAACATGATCGTGCAGGGCCGCAGCGGCTCTTGCAGCATCATCAACGTGGTGGTGAATGCCGACGCCGGCGGGCTGCAGACTTCGCTGGGTCAGCTGTTGCCCGGCGAGCCCGGCATCCGCGTCATGACCGCCGCCGATAACCTGGTGCTGACCGGCAGCGTCACCAATGCGCAGACCGCGCAGCAAGCCATGGAAATCGCCCAGGCCTATGCCAATGCCGCGCAGGGCGGCGACGGCAACAAGAAGGGCGGCGTGCTGAACATGCTGTCGGTGGATACCCCGCAGCAGGTCATGCTGGAAGTGAAGGTGGCAGAGGTGTCCAAAACGCTGCTGAACCAACTCGGCTCGACGGTGAACCTGCAGGGCGGCTTCGGTTCCTGGAGCGGCGGGCTGGTGACTTCGCTGCTGACCGGCGCCTCGTCCGCGATCTTTGCCAGCAAGGCCAACAACCGGCCATTCGACATCGCCATCGATGCGCAAAAGAATGACAGCCTGGTCAAGATCCTGGCCGAGCCGAACCTGGTCACCATCAGCGGGCAGGAAGCCAGCTTCCTCGCAGGCGGCAAGATCTATATCCCGGTGGCGCAGGCCAATGTGCTGAACGGGGCCGGCACTGTCACCCTGCAGGAAGAAGAGTTCGGCGTCGGTCTGAAGTTCACGCCCACTGTGCTGGCCAACGGCCGCATTCACCTGAAGGTATCGCCGGAGGTGTCCGAGTTGTCGCCCACTGGCGCCACCATCCGCGGCGGCACCCTGGCCGGCCAGTCCATCTTGCCGGTGATCACCACCCGCCGCGCCTCCACCACCGTGCAGATGCGCGACGGCGAGAGCTTTGCCATCGGCGGCTTGCTGACGGACAGCGCGCGCGGCTCGCTCAAGGCGCTGCCGGGTGCGGGCGAAGTGCCGGTGCTGGGCACGCTGTTCCGCAGCACCCAGTACCAGCAGGACCTGACCGAACTGGTGTTCGTCATCACGCCGCGGCTGGTCAAGCCGATGCAGACCAGCAACTACCCGCTGCCCACCGACAGCTTCTCCACACCCAACCCGCTGTCGCTGTACTTCATGGGCAATATGGAAGGCAGCGGCAAGCGTCAGCCGCAACCCGTGCCGGCACCGTCGCAGCCCGCCGCGCCGGCCGCAGCACCCGCCACGCCGCCCACGGCACCGCGCAGCGAAGGCGCGCCCGGCACTTCGGTATCGGCCGTGCCGAACGGCAAACCGCTGGATGAGCCCGCGCCGGCCGCACCGGAACCTGCACCCGCCGCAAGCACGCGTCCTGCCCTGCCGGCCCCGGCGCCCGCCCGCAACACGGCGGCCGCGCCCCCGGCCGAGGACACTACCGCGCGCATCGCCCGCATCGAAGCCACCGCCGCCCGCCTGGCCCAGGCCAGGGCCGCGGCTACTGCCGGCCGCACCGCATCGGGCGGCAACTGATCCGCCGCGCCACCAGCAGAACCGGAGAACGACCATGAACAAGACACTGAAGCTTTCGCGCGGCGCCGCCGTCCTGGTGCTCGGCAGCCTGGCCTGCCTGGGACTGTCGGCCTGCATGACCTCGACGCCGGTGTGGGACGGCCAGCGCGGCGTAGCGCTGGCAACCGTCACACAAATGCAGATCATCAATCCCGACGCGCCCGCCGGGCTGCCCACTGTCACCGGTACCGATGGCAAAACGGCTGTGGCAGCGATGAAGAACTTCGACCGTTCGCTGTCAGGGGGCCAGCAAGGCGGCGCACCCTCCATGACTATCGACTTCGGCGCCGGCGGCTATGGCGGCGTGGGCATGGGTGGCAACGGCCGCTGAGCACCAGAACCGCAGGAGACCATCATGTCTACATCGGGCTTCACACGATCCAGGCTGACGCGGCGCGCGCGCCAGCGTGGCGCGGTTGCCATCATCGTGGGACTGTCGCTGGCGGTGCTGATCGGCTTTGTCGGGCTGGCGCTCGATCTGGGCAAGCTCTATGTAACCAAGAGCGAGCTGCAGAATAGCGTCGATGCCTGCGCGCTGGCTGCTGCGCGCGATGTAACGGGCGCCACGCCGCTGCTCGTGTCCGAGGCGGCCGGCCTGGCCACCGGCACGAGCAACGCTGCCCTGTTCCAGGGCAAGGCAGTGGAAATGTTCGAAAATCTCAACGTCTCATATAGCGATACACCTGACAGCACCTTCTACACCAAGAACAACGTTCCGTTCTCGCTCGACAAGGTGAAGTACGTGAAATGCACCGCCGAGCGCAAGGGCATTGCCCACTGGTTCATCCATATGCTCAACCTGCTGCCGGGGATCGATATCAAGGCCAGTACCGTCAATGCCATGGCTGTCGCCACCACCACCAGCGCGCAAGCCGCCTGTGCCATCCCGGTTTATGTCTGCTCGCCGCCAACGGCGAATCCGGCGAAAACCGCGTACAACCGGGGCGACTGGATCAAGTCCAGGGTCGATCCGAGCGACCCATACGGTCCTGGCAGCTTTGGCTGGGCTGACCTTTCGCCTCCGGCAGGCGGCGCTTCCGAACTGGCCGATCTGCTTGCCGGCAGCGGACAGTGCGACCTGCCGGTCGTGGGCTCCAAGGTGGGCGAGCCAGGCAGCATCGCATCGCTGATCGCGGCGTGGAATACCCGCTTCGGGATCTATACCGGCTCATATAAGGACCCGAAGGACGGGGCGCCCGACTTTACCGGCTATGCCTACACCACGACCACGTGGAATGCGCCGAACGGTGGCAACGCCTACCCTGACTTTATCCAGAAGCGGGCAGTCAACGAGCCATTCCAGACTGACAGTGGGTTGGACGTCAAGGGCACGCCATCACCCAGGCAGGTGCATCAGGCCGGCGCCGATCGCAGGTTGGTACAGGTGCCGATGGTGAACTGCAATGACCTTGCCGAGGACAAGCAAGCTACGGTGATCTCCTGGACCTGCATGCTGATGGTAGAGCCAATGCAGGAACAGAGCGCAAAGGCTGTGACCACCCTCGAATATCTGGGCGACTCGAAGGACCCCACCAGCCCGTGCGCGACCCAGGGCGTGCCTGGGTCCAGTACGGGCTCAGGCCCCCGTGTGCCGGTGCTGGTGCAATAGGAGCGAATCATGGCGCAATGCAGGCAGCACAGGAGCAAGCTGCGCGGGGTGGTCGCGGTGGAGTTCGCACTGGTCCTGGTGCCCTTGCTAATCCTGGTGACCGGGGTGGCGGAGTACGGGCGCGCGATCTACCAGTACAACGCCCTGACCAAGGCCACGCGCGATGCGGCACGCTTCCTTTCGCAATATGCGCCCAGCGAGCCGAACTACCCAGTTGACCAGGCGAAATGCATCGCCGTCTATGGCAAGACCACTTGCGGTGGCGCGGCACTTGTGAATGGCCTCAGTCCGTCGATGGTAGTCGTCTGTGACCGCATTGACTCGACCGGCTGCGGCAGCAAGCAGTTTGCCAACGTCGCCATCTACGAGGGGGGCGACAGTTCACGCCCGCCGGCGGGCACCATCAACCTGGTTGAAGTGAAGATCTCGGGCTTTACCTACTCGCCAATCCAGTCCTACCTCAATGTGGGAGCCCTGGCGTTCTCCGATATCGCAACGGTAATGAGGCAGGTGCTATGACTCCAATCCGTGCCATGCACCAGCGTTCACGCCAGGCCGGCGCAACCGCCATCGAGTTCGCCCTGGTTGCCAGCATCTTCTTCATGCTGCTGATCGGCATTGCAGAATTTTCTCGCGTGCTGTTTTACTGGAACACCGCCGGCGAAGCCACCCGACTGGGTGCACGCATCGCGGTGGTGTGCGACGTCACAGACACAGCCATCAAGGACAGGATGACGTATCTGATGCCCTTGCTGAAGGACACCAATATCCAGGTCGCCTACGAGCCAAGTGGCTGCGACGCCGACGCCGACACCGCGCGCAATTCTTGCCGCTCCGTCACCGTCAGTGTGGCTGACGTCTCGGTCAAGACCTTCATTCCGGTCGTTCCGATCACGGTATCGATGCCTCCGTTCTCCACCACGCTGCCGCGGGAGAGCCTTGACTCTGCCACCAGCGGCAAGATCTGCAACTAGCGCGCATGAACCAGGAGCACACCATGCTCAGAATTCTGATCGTTTCCGAAGACGCCGACCGGCTGGCCGAGATCAACCGGCTCAGCACCGTAGTTGGCAACTTCCAGGCCATGACGCTGCAGGAAGGCCTGTCTCGTTTCCCGTTCCATGCCAGCCGGCTGCGCATGGCCGACCTGCTCATCCTGGAACTGCCGGCCATCAATGCCTCGCAGATGCACGCCATCGAGACCCTGCGCCAGCAACACCCTGAACTGCCCTGCATCCTGATCACGCAGGCACCCAGCTCCGAGGTGCTGATCAAGGCCATGCGTGCCGGCATCCGCGATGTGCTGTCGTGGCCGCTGGACAAGGGGCAACTGGCCGAGGCGCTTAAGCGCGTGGAAGTCGGCCACGTGCCGCGTGCGCAAGAAACCGGACAGGTGATTTCGGTAATCTCGTGCAAGGGCGGCGCGGGTACCAGCTTCGTGGCGGCCAATCTGGGCGACGCGCTGGCCCGGCACCTTGACAAGCGCGTGCTGGTGGTGGACCTAAACCGGCACTTCGGCGACCTGACCTATATCGTCAGCGACAAGACCCCGCCCTCCACACTGCCCGATATCTGCAGCCAGATCGACCGTATGGATGCCGCCTTCCTGGAAGCCTGCCTGGTGCATGTGGACAACGGCTTCGACGTGCTGGCGGGTGCGGCCGATCCAATCAAGGCCAGCCAGATCCAGAAGGACAAGCTGGAGTGGATCCTCTCGGTGGTGCAGCCGGCCTATGACTTCGTGATCTTCGACCTGGGCCAGAGCATCGACCCGTTGTCGATCGGCATGCTGGATCACAGCGACCGCATCTGCGTGGTGGCCGAGCCAGCCCTCTCTTTCGGCCGACCGGGCCGTCGCCTGCTCGATATCCTGCGTGCGCTGCACTACCCCACCGACAAGGTCCGCCTGGTGCTGAACCGCACCGGCCGCAAGAACGAGATGCCGCGCGCAACGATGGAGGAGATCTTCGGCATGAAGGCCGCCTTTACCCTGCCCGACGACCCCGCTGCCGTGGATGAGGCCGTCAGCCACGGCGAGCCTGTCGCCAAGCTGAGCCGGCGCAGCGCCATGGCGCGCGCGCTGCAGGCCATGGCCACGCAGCTGTGCGCCACGCCGGAAGCCGAGCGGCGCAGCAGGCCCGAATCGGTATCGCCGCTGCGCAGGCTGATGCTGCGCGCGCGGAGCACCTGAATACCCTGACAACGGCCAGCCTGGGCGGCGGCCAACCGAAGCCGATAACGAGGAGTTCATCATGTCCATTCGCGAGCAGCTGGCCAATGCCGGGCCTGCCTTCACTGCCAACGGCCACGCCGCAATCCAGTTTGCGACGTCGGCAGCCTCCGTGTCGGGCGGCTACCACCAACTCAAGCGCGACGTGCACGAGACCGTGCTGGACCGCGTGGAGCTGGAGCGGCTGGCGCGCTATCCGCAGGAGCAGGTGCGACAGGAGATCGCTGCACTGGTCAACCTGATCATCGACGAACAGAAAGTGCTGCTCAACGAAAACGAGCGGCGCCAACTGACGGTTGAGATCTACGACGAGATGTTCGGCTTCGGCCCGCTCGAGCCCCTGCTTCATGACCCCACCGTGTCGGACATCCTGGTCAACACCGCACGCCAGACCTATGTGGAGCGGCGCGGCAAGCTGGAACTGACCGACGTGGTGTTCTACGACGACGCGCACCTGATGAAGGTGATCGAGAAGATCGTGTCGCGCGTGGGGCGCCGCATCGACGAGACCAGCCCGATGGTCGACGCACGCCTGCCCGACGGCTCGCGCGTCAACGCCATTATCCCGCCCTCTGCCATCGACGGGCCGCTGCTGTCGATCCGCCGCTTTTCCGTGAATCCGCTGCAGGTGTCCGACCTGGTGAACCTGCGCAGCCTGACGCCGCCGATGGCGCAGCTGTTGCAGGCGCTCTCGCAGGCCAAGGTCAACGTGCTGGTGTCGGGCGGCACCGGCAGCGGCAAGACCACGCTGCTGAACATCCTGTCGGGCTTTATCCCGGAAGACGAGCGCGTGGTCACCATCGAGGATGCGGCCGAACTGCAGCTGCGCCAGCCCCATGTGCTGCGGCTGGAAACGCGACCACCCAATATTGAAGGCAAGGGCGAGATCACCCAGCGCGCACTGGTGCGCAACGCACTGCGCATGCGCCCCGACCGCATCATCCTGGGCGAAGTGCGCGGCGGCGAGGCGCTGGACATGCTCAACGCAATGAACACCGGCCACGAGGGCTCGCTCACCACGATCCACGCCAACACCCCGCGCGACGCGCTGACGCGCCTGGAGAACATGGTCAGCATGGCCGGCCTGACCATGCCGGCCAAGGCCATGCGGCAGCAGATCTCCTCGGCCATCACGGTGATCGTGCAGGCGGCGCGCATGACCGACGGCCGGCGCAAGATCATCAGCATCCAGGAGATCACCGGCATGGAGGGTGACATCATCAATATGCAAGAGATCTTCACCTTCCAGCGCACGGGCGTGGACAAGGATGGCACGGTCCGCGGCAATTTCCGGGCGACCGGGGTCTATCCCAAGTTTGCCGAGCGGCTGCGCGTGTTCGGCGTGGGGCTGCCGGATGAGACCTATGACCCGGCCAAGCGCTTCGAAGTCTGATCCGCCTGGCACGATACAACAACAAACAATCCCGGGGAGCTACACATGAGCACGATCTTCTACGCCTTCGGCATCCTGCTGTTCGTGGCCGTGGTGCTCTGCGTCGAGGGCATCTACCTGTGGTGGAGCAACGCCCATGGCCCCGCGGCCAAGCGCATCGAGGCGCGGCTGCGGGCGCTGTCGGCGGGCGGACATGTCAGCGCAGAGCAGTTGTCGATCCTGAAGAAGCGCATGCTGGCAGGCTCGCCGCGCTTGCAGAAGTGGCTCATGAGCGTGCCCCGCGTGGGCGCGCTGGACCGGTGGCTGGAGCAATCCGGCAGCACCTGGTCGGTGGCGCAACTGCTGGGCTACTGCGCGATGGTGGCGCTGTGCACGGTGGCACTGATTCCGCTGTTGCCGATCCCGGTACCGCTGGTGCTCGCCGGCGCGGCGCTGGCCGCCCTGCTGCCAGTGCTGCATGTGATGCGCCAGCGCGCCAAGCGGATCAAGCGGATGGAGGCACAGCTGGCTGATGCCGTCGACATGATCAGCCGTGCCCTGCGCGCCGGGCACTCATTCAGTGGCGCGCTCGGCATGGTCGGGCAGGAAATGAAGGCCCCGATCGGGCCGGAGTTCCGCACCACCTTCGAGGAAATCAATTATGGCGTGGCACTGGACGAGGCCATGACCAACCTTGCCATCCGGGTACCGGTGGGCGACCTGCGCTATTTCGTCATCGCGGTGCTGATCCAGCGTGAAAGCGGCGGCAACCTGGCGGAGATCCTCGACACCATCGGCACGATGGTGCGCGAGCGGCTGAAGCTGTTCGACAAGATCCGTGTGCTGTCGGCGGAAGGCAAGATGTCCGCGTGGGTGCTGGGGCTGTTGCCCTTCGGCACTGCCGGGCTGATTCTGGTGGTGAATCCAGGCTTCATGAAGGTGCTGTGGGAGGACCCGATTGGCTTGCGCATGATCGGCGGCGCGCTGGTATCAATGACCTTCGGTGTGCTGTGGATGCGCAAGATCATCCGTATCCGGGTATGAATGTGCAGCGTGCGGTTCCACAAGTACATGCAGTGCTCGAAGAAGCAGGGCTTGGACAGCTATCCTGACGGGAGTCCATCATGCAAGGCATTATCCAGGGGTTTCAGGCGGACCAGTTTGTCGTGCTCGCGCTGATCTTCGTGGCGGCGTTCGGCACGGTGTTCGGGGTGCTCTACGTGTTCTCGCCCAACCGCTTGCGGGGGCGGGCGGAGCAGATTGCAGGCCAGGCGGGTCAGCTCGGGGCTGATCCTGGCAAGCAGAATCCGCTATACGAAAAGCTGGTGCAATGGGCGCAGCCGGTATCGCGGCTGTCACTGCCCAAGGAGGGGTGGGAGAGCTCGCAGCTGCGCGTGCGCTTCATGAACGCCGGCTGGCGCAATGCCAGTGCCGCACCGCTGTACTTTGCGGCCAAGACCGTTCTGGCCATCGCCCTGCCGATGATCGGGCTGCTGGCAGCCGCCGGCCAGCCCGGCCTGCAGGACCGGAATATCATGTTCGCGTTGCTGGCAGTGCTTGGGGCAATCGGCTACTACCTGCCCAACGTCGTTCTCGCGCGCAAGGTCGCGCAGCGCCAGCGTACGGTGTTTGAAGAGTTTCCGGACGTGATCGACCTGCTGACCGTCTGCGTGGAGGCCGGCCTCGGGCTCGATGCAGCGCTGATGCGCGTGGCCGACGAGCTGGCGCTGCGCTGCCCGGTGCTGGCCGATGAGCTCCAGCTGATGCTGCTGGAGCTGCGCTCGGGCTTCTCGAAGGAAAAGGCGCTGTCTAACCTGTCGCTGCGTACAGGCGTGGAGGACGTGGACAAGTTCGCCTCCATGCTGATCCAGGCCGACCGCTTCGGCACCAGCCTGGGCGAGTCCCTGCGCGTGCTGTCCGACATGCTGCGCACCAAACGCCGCATGCGGGCCGAGGAGCAAGCCGCCAAGATCGCGCTCAAGCTGTTGTTCCCGCTGATCTTCACCATCTTCCCGTCGCTGTTGCTGGTGCTGCTCGGGCCAGCCTTTATCCAGATCTATCGCGTTCTCCTGCCCACCATGGCCGGACAGGGAGGGTAATACTTCCGGGAAACCGTGATCGTTTCCCCCGGCTGTCTCCCGGTGCAATGCCGGCTAGACAGTCACTTGCCCGGACCTGGTTCCGGGCTTTTTTGCTTTTCGTCGGGATTCGCGGGACTTGACCAGACGGGCTGGCTTATTAAGAATGCAGGCAACCACCCGCCGCCGTAGCGGCCCATGCAGCGAGCCCCATGCGCCTCCGGAGTCCCCATGAAGCTACGCATCCTGAGCGACCTCCACATCGAGCACAACATGCCGCAGTCCGTGCCTGCCTGCGATGCCGACGTCGTGGTGCTGGCCGGCGACATCGCCAACGGGCGCGACGGCATCGACTGGGCCGCGCGCACCTTCAGCCAGCCGGTGGTCTATGTGCCCGGCAATCACGAATACTACGAAAGCAACTTCGATACCGTGGATCGCCTGATGGCCGAAGCCACCGAGGCGCACCCGGGCATACAGGTGCTCAATGGCACCGTGGCCGAATTCAATGGCGCGCACGGACGGGTACGCATCATCGGCACTACCTGGTGGACTGACTACACCCTGTTCGGCACTGACCGGCGCGATGACGCGATGCAGGCTTGCGCGGCTGTGATGCTGGATCACCGCCTGATCGAACTCCACGGCGACGACGGCCGTCCGCGGCATTTCACGCCCCAGGACGCGCTGGCGCGCCACCAGGCCGCGTCGGCCTGGCTGGCGGCGCAACTGGCGCAGCCCTACGATGGCAAGACCGTGGTGGTCACGCATCACGGCCCCGACCTGGGCAGCCTGGACCCGCGCTACTCGCACGACCTGGTCTCGGGCGGCTTCCTGTCGCGCCGGCCCGACCTGGTAGCAAAGGCGGACCTGTGGATCCACGGCCATACCCACACCAGCTTCGACTACTGCATCGACGATTCGCGCGTGGTCTGCAACCCCCGCGGCTACGTCAGCCGCCGCACCGGCGAGCTGGAAAACAAGCGCTTCGACTGGTGCTGCGTGGTTGTGGTCTGACGCGCGCCGGAGCCGGCCTCAGCCCTTGCCGCGCGCATCCCTCAGTTGTAGTTGAAATTGACCGTTGCCACGCTGTCGACCGTGCCTGGCGTGACCGGGCCTACCCGGTAGTACCTCACCCCCAACGGAATGGCCATGGCCATTGCCGCGCCGACATTGCCCATGCCGACATCGGCGTTGAGCGGCAGCGCGGTGCCCGCCGGGCCGCCATTCAGCATCTGCAGGCCAACGCCTTGCGCCGAGCCGTTGTTCCGCAGGACGCTGCCCACGGCGGTGGCATCGCCGCTGATGTTCATCGTGACGATCGACTGGGTGACGCAATTCTCGAGAGTGAGCCCGAATCTCGTCGCGCCCGCGGTCGAGCCGATGGTGGGCAGGGACGAGGCGCTGATCTTGGGCAAGGTAATGACCTGGTTCGCCGTGCCGGCGCTGAGGTTGCAGCTTGGCGGAATGAAGCGGAAGGTCACTGGCGAAGTCATTTGCTCGCCGAACTGGGCCGTCCACGGCCCCGGTCCCGAGCCCCCCGTCCAGCTGTCCTGGTAGCCGAAGCGCATCAGGCTGTCACTGAACGTGCCGCTGGTCAGCACCGTGCTGGTCCGCACCAGGTCCAGCCGGAACCGGAAGGTCTGGGTCGAGGTGCCCAGCGGCATCGTGCAAGGCACCCCGCCCGAAGCCGCCCCCATGCAGTTGGCGCCGAAGTTGTCGCCGCCGTTGGTGCCGTAGCTGGTCGGTGCAATCAGGTTGCCGTCGGGCATGTACATGCGATAGCCCAGTCCCGGCATGGCGGTGGCAAAGGTCTGCTGCGAGATCGAAGTCGCCACCAGCGGCGTCTGCGGCGTGTAGTTCAGGGCCCAGCCATTGGTAGATGGATGCCGCAGTCCGGTGTCGTCGCACGTCACCGTTACGGTAATGGTGGCGCTGGAGATCACCTGGCCGATGCCGGTGGTCTTGCTGATGCTCACCGTGGCCGGCAGGAACGGCGAGGTCACGGTGGTTCCCATGCAGGCAGCATGCGCCTGGGCGTATGCCAGGCACATGAGTGCCGCACAGGCAAGCACCGAAGGCACGCGCCTGATGCACGCGGTGGCATGAACCAGCCAGCGTCGTGGCGATGTAGTGATTTCGTTTTCCATGGCAGCCATGCTAGGAGGTGGGTTGATCCGGGATTTGCCCGCGGGTTCAATAGGCGGCGATTAGAAATGTAGCCGGCGCCTTCCGCTCCACAAATAGGGCAAGCCTTAGATCAGGGTGAGAGTTTTCTGCGCTCGTGCATGGCAAGGCGCGAGCGTCGCGCTGCCCGGAACGAAAAAACCCCCGCGGGCTCGCACCCGCGGGGGTTCTTCAAGACAGCCTGCCCGTAAGGGCAGTCGGTCGGCGATGAATTACATCATGCCTTCCATGCCGCCCATGCCGCCCATGCCGCCCGGCATTGCCGGAGCCGATTCTTCCTTCGGCGATTCGGCAACTGCGCAGTCGGTGGTCAGCATCAGCGAAGCCACCGAAGCGGCGTTCTGCAGTGCGGTGCGGGTGACCTTGGTCGGGTCCAGCACGCCCATTTCCACCAGGTCGCCGTACTCGCCCGAAGCGGCGTTGTAGCCGTAGTTGCCCTTGCCTTCGATAACCTTGGCAACGACCACCGAAGCTTCTTCACCGGCGTTCAGCACGATCTGGCGCAGCGGCTCTTCCATGGCGCGCAGCACGATCTTGATACCGGCGTTCTGGTCGGCGTTTTCGCCGGTCAGTGCCGAGATCGCAGCGCGGGCACGCAGCAGGGCCACACCACCGCCGGGGACGATGCCTTCTTCCACCGCAGCGCGGGTGGCGTGCAGGGCGTCTTCCACGCGGGCCTTCTTTTCCTTCATTTCGACTTCGGTGGCAGCGCCAACCTTGATCACGGCAACACCGCCGGCCAGCTTGGCCACGCGCTCTTGCAGCTTCTCACGGTCGTAGTCCGAGGTCGCTTCTTCGATCTGGGCGCGGATTTGCTTGACGCGGCCTTCGATCGCAGCTGCGTCGCCGGCGCCGTCGATGATGATGGTGTTTTCCTTGCCGATCTCGATGCGCTTGGCCTGGCCCAGGTCGTTCAGGCCAGCCTTTTCCAGCGTCAGGCCGATTTCTTCAGCGATGACGGTGCCGCCGGTCAGGATGGCGATGTCTTCCAGCATGGCCTTGCGGCGGTCGCCGAAGCCCGGAGCCTTGACGGCGGCGGTCTTCAGGATGCCACGGATGTTGTTGACCACCAGGGTCGCCAGGGCTTCGCCCTCGACGTCTTCAGCGACGATCAGCAGCGGGCGGCCGGCCTTGGCCACTTGCTCCAGCACCGGCAGCAGGTCGCGGATGTTGCTGATCTTCTTGTCGAACAGCAGCACGAACGGGTTGTCCAGCTGGACAACCTGCTTTTCCGGGTTGTTGATGAAGTACGGCGACAGGTAGCCGCGGTCGAACTGCATGCCTTCCACGACTTCCAGCTCGTCGGCCAGCGACTTGCCGTCTTCAACCGTGATCACGCCTTCCTTGCCGACCTTGTCCATGGCTTCGGCGATGCGCTCACCGATGGAGGTGTCGCTGTTGGCCGAGATCGCGCCAACCTGGGCGATTTCCTTGCTGGTGGTAGTGGGCTTGCTGACCTTCTTCAGCTCTTCCACGGCGGCGGCAACAGCCTTGTCGATGCCGCGCTTCAGGTCCATCGGGTTCATGCCGGCGGCAACGAACTTCATGCCTTCGCGCACGATCGACTGGGCCAGCACGGTAGCGGTGGTGGTACCGTCACCGGCGTTGTCGCTGGTCTTGGACGCCACTTCCTTGACCATCTGGGCGCCCATGTTCTGCAGCTTGTCCTTCAGCTCGATTTCCTTGGCCACGGACACGCCGTCCTTGGTCACGGTCGGGCCGCCGAAGCTGCGCTCCAGCACCACGTTGCGGCCCTTCGGGCCCAGGGTCACCTTGACTGCGTTGGCGAGGATGTTCACGCCTTCGACCATCTTGGCACGTGCGGCGTCGCCGAACACTACGTCTTTAGCTGCCATTCTTGAATCTCCTGAAATCTGTACGGGGTGGCGGTCAGTTGGTGAATTACTTGTTCACCACGGCCATGATGTCTTCTTCGCGCATGACCAGCAGTTCCTGGCCTTCCACCTTCACGGCCTGGCCGGCGTACTTGCCGAACAGCACGCGGTCACCGACCTTGACGTCGAGGGCGATGTTGTTGCCCTTGTCATCCTTCTTGCCAGGACCGATTGCCAGCACTTCGCCTTGATCGGGCTTCTCGGCAGCGTTGTCGGGAATCACGATACCGGACGCGGTCTTGGTTTCGTTGTCCAGACGCTTCACGATCACGCGGTCGTGCAAAGGACGCAGATTCATACGGACTCCTAGATACAAAGTGAGTTTTTGATCACAAATCGGCCGGCTACCGAGGCGACGGCCGTCAGAAATGTTCAGGTGTCGCAGGAGGCTGTTAGCACTCACCCCTGACGAGTGCTAATTATAGGGACGGGGTAGGGGCATTTCAAGACGCGGGTGTGATGCGGGTTTTCCCGAGGAGCGGTTGATGCCTTGCGCGGCATGGGCTCCCGGCCGGCAACGACCCGCCTGTAGGAATAATCCCGGCACCCATTCGGGCGTGTGCCTGACAGCGCAACGTGGTGCCGCTACCTAGACTGGGCTTGTCGCCGCGCGCCCGTCTTGGCCGGATGTACGGCGTACGCCGCGCCGAGCGCTTCCGTTGCCGGCGCCTCCGACAGCGACTCTGGAGGTATTCCATGGATACGAAACAGCCTGCTCGCCTTACCCGAATCGCCAGCGTGATTGCCGCAGGCCTGGCTGGCCTCAGCTGCGCTGCGGCCATTGCCCAGACAACCGCCACCCCCGCTACCCCGGCCACGCCGGCAACCCCTGCTGCCCAGGGCATGCCCGCGACCCCGGCGATGCCGGCAACCTCTGCCACGCCGGCAGGCGCCCAGGGCGTGCCGCCCGGCATGACCCAGATCGAACCGCCGAAGGACCCGCTGGTGGAACGCCGCGAGGCGCGCCAGAAGGCCGCCGCCGAGTACAAGGCCAAGAAGAAGGCGGCCAAGGGTGAGTACAAGGAAGAAGTCGGCGCTGCCAAGCAGGAGCGCAAGGTAGAGAACAAGGCAGCGGATGCAACGGCCAAGCAGGAATTGGCCGCACCAAAGCAATAGCGCCAGCCTTTGCACCACGGGTGGCCGGGATCAGCCGGCCACCTTCTTCTTGCCAGACATACCCCTCCCGTTTGCCCTTCGGCAGCATCCGGACCCTGGCGGCTTGCAAGAGGCAGGATCGCGCCTAGACTCGATACGAGCGAGTCGTGCGCCTTTCTGCCCGGCTTGCCATCTGCGCCATGTCCGCTGCCCACCCACGCCACTGGTTCGCAGGCCTTCTCCTGTCCGGCCTGGTGGGCGCACTCAGCCTGTGCAGCACGTTTGCCGTAGCGCAGCAGAAGCCGGCGCCGGCGTCCGCGCCCGTTGCGGCCCCCGCGGCGAAAGCCGCAACCGGCAAGGCAGATGTCGCCAGGCCGCGCGGCCTCAACCTGGCCAACAAGCCGCGCATGGGCGACTTCGATGTGATGGTCACCAGTCGCGTCATCCGCGTGCTGGTGCCTTACAGCCGCACCCTCTACTTCAGCGACAAAGGCCACGAGCGCGGAATTACCGCAGAACTGGTGCGGGAATTCGAGCGCTACCTGAACAAGACCTACGCCAGTCGACTGGGCAAGCGCCCGCTCACCATCATCATCATCCCCACCACGCGCGACCGGCTGCTGCCCGACCTGGCGGCGGGCCTGGGCGATATCGCCGCCGGCAACCTGACCGAGACCGAGGCCCGGCTGAAGATGGTCGACTTTGCCGCGCCGCGCGACCGCAAGCCGGTGCGCGAGCTGATCGTGACCGGCCCCAAGTCGCCGGCGCTGAAGAGCCTGGACGACCTGGCGGGCAAGACCGTCCACGTGCGCCGCGCGAGCAGCTACTACGACAGCCTGACTGCACTGAACGACCGCCTGCGCCAGTCCGGCAAGGCGCCGATGAAGCTGGTGCTGCTGCCCGATGCCCTTGAAGACGAGGACGTGCTCGAGATGCTGAACGCGGGCCTGCTGGAGATCGTCGTGGTCGACGACTGGAAGGCCGCAATGTGGGCGCAGATCCTGCCTGACATCAAGGTGCGCCAGGACCTGGCGGTGCGTGAAGGCGGCTATGTCGGCTGGGCCTTCCGCAAGGACAGCCCGCAGTTGCGGCAGGTCATTGACGATTTCTATGTCAATTACGTCAAGAAGCAGGGCATGGCGGAATACCTGATCAAGCAATCCATGCGCCGGGTCAAGCAGATCAAGAACAACACCGAGGACGCCGAATACAAGCGCTTCCAGCAGACCGTTGCCTTCTTCGAGAAGTATGGCAAGGACTATGGCTTCGACCCGCTGATGCTGGCGGCACAGGGCTTCCAGGAGTCACAGCTCAACCAGCAGGCGCGCAGCCGCGTGGGCGCCGTCGGCATCATGCAGATCATGCCCGCCACCGGCAAGGAACTGAACGTGGGCAATATCCAGATGGTCGAGTCCAACATCCACGCCGGCGCCAAGTACATGGACCGGCTGATGACGAAGTACTTCCCCGACGCGCATTTCTCGGAATCCAACCGGCCGCTGTTCGCCTTTGCCAGTTACAACGCCGGGCCCGGCAATATCGCCAAGATGCGCAAGGAGGCTGCGGCGCGCGGGCTGGATCCCGACAAGTGGTTCAACAATGTCGAGATCGTGGTGGCGGAGAAGATCGGCATCGAAACCACCACCTATGTGCGCAATATCTACAAGTACTACGCGGCCTACCGGCTCACGCAGGACCGGGAGGCCGCGCGTGAGCGGGCACTGAAGGAAGTCCGGAAGTAGCCCGGCCACGCCGCAAGGATCAGTCGGCCAGTCCGCTGGCGTCGATATAGCCCAGTGCCTCGGTCACGGCGCGGCGCGCCTTGAGCACGTAGCAAACGCGGCGCTCCTGGATCGACAGCGCCAGCACATCGGCCTGCACCAGTTCCAGGAACACGTGGCCGGCGCGCGCCAGGCTCAGCCGTGCGACCTGCGCCAGGTCGGTGGCCGGCAGGCCCGCCTCGCCGGCCTCCAGCAGCGCCCGGCAGATCCGGATCCGCGCGGGCTCGGTCATCAGCGCAAGGGTCAGCGTACTTTCCTGGGTCTCCATGATCACACCTCGGTCTCCGGGCACGCCCCCGGTCCGCGAAACGCGGCGGCAGGGCGGTGCTGGCGTATTTTTTTCCGCGCTGTTCCTTGCGCGCAGTTTTTCCCGTTCTACGCGGCTCGCCGCGCAAACGCAATAGGGTGGAGCCACGGCCCGGCAAAGACTGGTGCGATTACAACAAATAGCGCGTGCCAGCCGCA
The DNA here is from genome assembly GCF_058787995.1 of Cupriavidus sp. FW305-27. Taxonomy (NCBI): domain Bacteria; kingdom Pseudomonadati; phylum Pseudomonadota; class Betaproteobacteria; order Burkholderiales; family Burkholderiaceae; genus Cupriavidus; species Cupriavidus sp. FW305-27. The sequence continues at coordinate 41,388 of NZ_JBYTAG010000047.1, read as the reverse complement.
TTCGGGGGATGCGCGATGCGGCTGCACCTCCCCTTCGGCGGCCGGCTGCGGTCAGACCATCAAGCCATCACAAACGGCAATTGCCGCTGGCGCTTGCCCGTCAGCGTGAACAGCGCGTTCGCCACTGCCGGCGCGATCGGCGGCACGCCCGGCTCGCCCAGGCCGGTGGGGTTCTCCTGCGAGGGCACGAAGAACACGTCCACCACCGGCGCATCGGTGATGCGCGGCGGCGGATAGTCCGGGAAGTTGCTGTTCTTCACGGCGCCGTTCTCGATCTCGATGGCAAACCCCGGCTTGGTCATGGCCAGCCCAAAGATGCAGGCACCCTGGATCTGGGCCTCGGCGGACATCGGGTTGACCACGCGGTTGGCATGCACGCCGGCGGTGACGCGGTGCACGCGCGGCTCGCCCTTCACCACCGAGACGTCGACCACGTAGGCCACCACGGTGTTGAACGACTCGTGCACGGCCACGCCCCAGGCATGGCCCTTGGACAGCTTGCGCTTGCCATAGCCGGACTTGTCCACCGCCAGCTGCAGCGCGGCGCGGTGGCGCGCGTGCTTCTTCTCGTCGAGCCGGGCCAGGCGGAATGCCACGGGGTCCTGCTTCGAGGCTGCGGCCATTTCATCGGCCAGCGTTTCCTTGACGAAGGCGGTATGCGTATTGCCCACCGAGCGCCACCACAGCACCGGCACGTCCACCTGCGGATGGTGCACCGACATCTGCAGCGGCAGGTCATAGTCATTCTCGACGATGCCTTCGGTCATGGTGGCGTCGACGCCGTTCTTGACCATGAAGGGCTCGAACGGCGTGCCCTTCAGGATCGACTGACCGACGATGGTGTGCTGCCAGCCCACCACCTTGCCCTGCGCATCCAGCCCGATGCGGGCGCGGTGCAGATGCAGCGGTCGGTAGTAGCCGCCGCGGATATCGTCCTCGCGGCTCCACACCACCTTGAGCGGCTCGGTGTGGCCGGCGGCTACCCAGGCCTTGAGCACGTTGGCCGCTTCCACGATGTAGTCCGAGGTCGGCACCGCGCGCCGGCCGAAGCCACCGCCGGCCATCATGGTGTTGAGCACCACCTTGTCCGGCGCCAGCCCCAGCGTGCGCGCCACCGCGGCCTGGTCGACGGTCTGGAACTGCGAGCCCACCCAGACCTTGACCGACTGCACCTTGCCGCCGGCCACTTCCGGCTGCAGCGTGCAGTTCAGCGGCTCCATCGGCGCGTGCGCCAGGTACGGGAAGCGGAAGTCGGCCTCGATCTTGCGCGCGGCACCGTTGATGGCCGAGCCGATATCCCCGCTCCCCGCGCGCGCCACCGTGCCGGGCTGGCCGGCCAGCCTTGCGTATTCGTCGAAGAGCGCCTGCGACGACACCTTCGAGCCCGCGTCTTCCCACTGGATCTCGAGCGCATCGCGGCCCATCTTGGCCGGCCAGTAGCCGCTGGCAATCACCGCCACGCCACTGCCGCCGCGGTCGACCGGCACCTGCAGCACGCCGCGCACGCCCTGCACCGCGCGCGCCTTGTCGGCGCTGAAGCTCTTGACCTTGCCGCCAAAGCGCGGCGGGCGCGCCACCACGGCCACCACCATGCCCTTCAGGTGCGTGTCGATGCCGAACGGCGTGGTCGCGTCCATCTTGCCGCGCGCATCCAGCCGCGGCGTGGGCTTGCCGACGATGCGGAACTGCGAGGGGTCTTTCAGAGTGACCCGCTGCGGCACGGGCAGCTCCATCGCCGCGGGCGCCAGCTCGCCGAAGGTGGCACGATGGCTGCCGGACGTGATGACGCCCTGCTCCACCTTGCAGCTGGCCGGATCGACCTTCCACTGCTGCGCGGCCGCCGCCACCAGCATCGCGCGGGCGCGCGCGCCCAGTTCACGATATTGCTCGAACGAGTGGTTCAGCGCGGTGGAACCGCCGGTCATCTGCATGCCGAAGGCGGGGTCCTTGTACGGGTCGCCCGCCGGTGCCAGCGTGGCGCGCACGTTGCGCCAGTCGGCGTCCAGCTCTTCGGCCAGCGCCATCGGCAGCGCGGTGTGCACGCCCTGGCCGAACTCGAGCCGGTTCACGGCCACGGTCACGGTGTTGTCCGGCGCGATGATCAGGAACGCCTGCGGCGCCGGCGCTGTGGTCCTGGGCCTGGCCGCGTCCTGCGCCTGCGCCTGCGCCAGCGGCGCCACGCCCAGTGCCAGCCCGCCGCCGGCCAGGCCGGTCAGCTTCAGGAAACTGCGGCGGTCCAGCGTGGCGATACCGGTGTGCTGACGCGCTTCGCCATCATTGCCGCCCTGGCCGCCGGCCAGTGCCTCGATGCCTCGGATTCGCATTATCATTCCTCCCGCTCAGGCCAGCGCACGGGCGGCGTCTTTGATCGCCGCGCGGATGCGCTGGTACGTGCCGCAGCGGCACAGGTTGCCGGCCATGGCCTGGTCGATGTCGGCGTCGGTGGGCCGCGGCTTGGTGCGCAGCAGGCCGATGGCGCTCATCACCTGGCCGTTCTGGCAGTAGCCGCATTGCGCCACGTCGTGCTTGAGCCAGGCGTCCATCACGGCGCGCCCGACCTTGTCAGTGCCGATGCCTTCGATGGTGGTGATGCGCGCGCCGCCAGCCGCGGATACCGGCGTCACGCAGCTGCGCGTAGCCTGGCCGTTGACGTGCACGGTGCAGGCACCGCATGCGGCCATGCCACAGCCGAACTTGGTGCCGGTCATTTCAAGGTTGTCACGCAGCGCCCACAGCAGCGGCGTGGACGGGTCCACGTCGACTTCACGGGTCTTGCCGTTGACGTTGATATTGAGGGTGGTCATGGGGGGACACTCCTTGGGTACGTTGCCCGCTGGTTCTTTCCAGTGCCCCCGCCGGGCGCAATCGTGCGGCGCGCGGGCACTGCCCATGCGCCGCAGCCTGGCGCAAAGGACAAATGAGGATAGTGCAATTTCGGTCACCTTGCCGGACACCATGCGCACTACCCTGCCCCCGAAGCCGTTTTGCACGAACTTTGGGCATGTGGCGGCTGTCCCTCATGAATCCCTTCGCTTTCCGATTTCTGCCGCCGCAACAGTGCCATCGACTGTTCCAGAACACACTTATTCCGGCGCCTCCGCGGCACCGGTCCCGCACGCCACCGCTGCCACGCGCGTGCCGGCGGCCCAGTCCCCGTCAGTGGCGCGGCTCGACAGCATCCAGGCCCTGCGCGGGCTGGCCGCCGCGTTCGTGGTGGTCTACCACTCCGGCCTGGCGCTGGGCGGCGCCGATGCGCCGGCGCTCAACTGGCTGACCGACAACGTGATCAAGCGCGGCCATGTCGGCGTGGACGTCTTCTTTGTCATCAGCGGCTTCATCATCGCCTGGGTCGCGGTGCTGGCGCGGCCCCAGCCCGAGCGCCCGCTCAGCTTCATGATCCGGCGCTGCTGCCGGCTGGCGCCGCCGTACTGGACCATGTCGGCCATCCATGCGCTGCTGCTCAATCCGGTCACGCCGGCGGTGTTCGCGGCGTCGCTGGCCTTCCTGCCGACTGCCACCGGCCACGCGCCGTACTATGGCTACCCGGCGCTGTACGTGGGCTGGTCGCTCAACTATGAGCTGGCGTTCTATGCCGCCTTCGCGCTCGGCCTGCTGCTGGCCGGGCGGCGCGCGCTGCTGGTGGTGCTGGGGGTCTTCGCGTTGGCCACGCTGGTGCTGCCGTGGTGGCGCTTCGGCGCGCTGGCGGCAGATCCGACGCAGGGCTACCCGTTCGCCACGCCGTGGCTGGCCATGGCCAGCAATCCGCTGGTGCTGGAATTCCTGCTGGGCTGCGGACTGGCGTGGGCCTACGCGCGCTGGCGCCACCTGCTGACGCCGGCCATCGCGGTGGGCATGCTGGCAACCGGTTGCGCGGCGTTCGCGCTGTCGCTGCCGCTGGTCGGGCCCGACTTCAGCCTGGCCGGACGCGGGCTGCCCGCGGCGGCGCTACTGGCCGGCGCCGTGGCGGCCGAGCACGCCGGCGTGCTGCGCGTGCCGCGCGTACTGGTCTGGCTGGGCGAACTGTCGTATGCGCTGTACCTGACGCACCCCACCGTGATCGAGGGCGTCAAGCGCCTGATGCCCGAACTGGCGCCCGGCCAGACCGCGCTGCAACTGCTGCGCTTTGCCATCGATGCCGGCCTGGCGCTGGCGCTGGCGCTACTGCTGCACCGCTGGGTGGAGCTGCCCGGCATCGCCGCCGGCCGGCGGCTGGCGCGGCGCTGACGCGCGCGCTCAGCGCTGCGGCATGCCGGCCAGGAACAGATAGAGCGCGGTCAGGTCGGTATCGTTCATGCGTCCGAACGAATCGAACGGCATCACGCGGCTTACTTCGGTGCCATCTGGGCGCTTGCCGCTGCGCATCATCGCGATAAAGGCCGAAGCCTGGCCGTAGCGCGACATGGCGCCGCCCGGCACGGGGCGCAGGTCCGCCGCGGGCGGCCAGTCGGGCGGCGCGCCCGGGATCTTGCCGCCGCGGAAGTCCGGCCCGTGACATCCCAGGCACGCATTGGCGACGTAGCCGCCGTACCTGGCCGTGGGCGCCGGCACCATTGCAGGCTGCACCGGCAAGCTGTGGTCGATCTTGGCGGCCGCGTCCTGCACGATGCCCACGCCGTACAGCGCCCGCACCAGCCATGGCATGCGGATTTCCGCGGGCGCCCCCATCGCCGGCGGCAGGCTGCGCAGGTAGCCCACCAGCGCGCCCAGGTCCTCGTCGCTCAGGCGGTTGTAGTCCTCGCTGGGCATGATCAGCAGCGGCCGGTGCGAGGGCGCCACGCCATGGCGGATGCTCCGTACCCAGTCAACCGGCTGGTAGGCGGCAATGTCCGGATTGGCGCGCGTCAGGTCCGGCGCGCGCACGCGCAGGCCGCCGGGGTCGTCGATCACCTGCTTGCCGCCGCCGCCGGCACCGTGGCATTCCATGCAGCCGCGCGATTCAAACAAGTACTTGCCGAGCGCGATGCCGGCGGCATCTTCACGGATGGCGATGGGTGAAACCTTGACCTCGACAATGCGCGACGCCTTGCGCTCGCCGACCCATACCGCGGCATAGGCCCCCACGGCCACGGCGACAGCCGTGCCGGCCAGCCCCCATGCCGCCACCCGCAGAAATCGCGCCATTTGCCTTCCCCTGTCTGCCGCACTGGATGCAGCAGCTTGCCGCCAGTGGGCGGGGGGCTGTCGGTGGGGCAGGCCACATAGCGGCGGCGCGCGCCTCGGTCAGGCCAGCCCGGCCGGGGCCCGGTCGATGAAGCCGGTCATGCGCGCCAGCCGGCCATCGGCGGAAATCGTGGCGAAGTCGGTGCCGACCACCAGCGCCGGCTCTCCCGCCGGGGCCAGTTCCCACGTAAAGCGCAGGTGCTCGCCGTGCGCATCGACCGGGCTCACGCGGGTAAAGCGAAACCCGGGGAACTTCGTCTGCACCGCGACGATCATCGCGTCGATGCCAGCATGGCCGTCCCCGCGCATCAGCGGATCGACATAGCTTGCCGATTCCGTCCACGCCAGCGCGATCAGCTCGCGCCGGCGCGCGGCATCGGTCTCGTTCCAGGCGGCGAGGTAGCGGTCGGCAAGGGTGGTGGGATCGGCAGTGACTTGGGCTTGGATGGCGGCAGACATGGCGTACTCCTGGTCTTGGTTGGGAATCCGTATAGCGGCCTCAGGTCAGGCCATGGCTGCATGATGGGCGCGGCGGGGCCGTGGCGCGATTACCCGTGAGGTTATGAACTGGCTTACCCGCATGCCTGACGGTCCCTACCAAAAAATCGCCCCCAGCACCAGTGCCAAGATAGCCCCCAACCTGCCCCCTGTCCTGCCAATGGCCGCGTCCTTATCCTCGCTACATTGCCCCTACGCTGGGCGGCATTCCGTCCCCGCATCCGGGGCCGTGCCGCCCGGGCGCGCCGGGCAAGCCGCCTCCTCCCACCCAGACGCACCGCCTTTTTGCATCGTTCTCGTCCATGACGCCCCACACGGCCCCGCCGAGCCACCAGGCCGCCAACGACCATCCTGCCCCGCAGCGCCGCTGGCTGCCCTTGCTGCTGGCCGGCGCCGGCTATTTCGTGCTGGCGGCGGCTGCGCTGTGGCTGGCGCGGCTGCCCGGTACCGTGGCGGCGGTGTGGCTGCCCAACGCCTTCGGGCTGGGCCTGCTGCTGCACCGGCCGCGCGCGGAGGGACCGTGGCTGCTGGCCGGCATGCTGGGCGCCAGCGTGCTGGCCAACCATGCGGCCGGCGACAGCGTCGCCACCGCGCTGATGCTGACCGGCGCCAACCTGGCCGAGATGCTGTTCGCGCTCGGGCTGCTGCGCCTGCTGGACCGGCATGCCGTCCTGGGGCGCCACGGTCCGCTGGCCGCCTTCGCGGTGATGCTGGCGGTGGGCGGCATCCTGGCGCCGGCACTGGGGGCCACCGCCGGCGCCATGGCCATCGCCGCGACCCATGGCACCAGCTTCGCCTCGGTCTGGTGGACGTGGTGGCAGGCCGACGCGCTCGGCATGGCGCTGTTGCTGCCGATGATGTTGTCGATGACGGAGGTGCGCGTGCGCGCCGCCGTCGCGCGGCCGGTGCTGGCGCCGCAGGCGGGCGCGCTGGCGCTGTGCCTGGCCATCGGCGCCTTTGCGCAGTGGCAGAGCCATGACCCGTTTGCCGCGATGTCGCTGCCGCTGGTGCTGGTGGCGCTGGCCGGCAATCCGTTTGCGACCGCGCTGCTGACGCTGGTGGCCACACTCTGCCTGCAGGCGCTGATGCTGCTCGCGCACCGCCATGAAGCAGTGCCGCTGTCGGCGGCGGTGATCATGGTGTTCCCGGTCTGCATCGCCTACCTGACCGAGCAGAACCGGCACGGCCGCGCCAGCCTGCGCAGCAGCGACAAGCGCTTTCGCCAGGCCATGGAGCATTCAGCCATCGGCATGGCGCTGGTCGGCATGGACGGCCGCTGCCAGACGGTGAACCGCGCCATGACCGAGCTGCTGGGCTACAGCGCGGCCGAGCTGCACGAGCTGAGCTACCAGCAGCTGACCCACCCCGACGACCTGACCGGCGACCTGCGCCAGGTCGACAACCTGCTGTCCGGCAAGATCGAGTCCTACCGCCTGGAAAAGCGCTACCGCCATAAGGACGGCCATTACCGCTGGGTTCTGCTGGCGGTGTCGCTGGTGCGCGACGAACAGACCGGCGAGCCGCAGCACTTCATCACCCAGGTGGAAGACATCCACGCGCGCAAGCTGGCGCAGCAAGAGCTGGAACGGCTGTCACGCCGCATCCAGCTGGCGGCTGAAGCCGGCGGCGTGGGCATCTGGGAGTGGGACTTCACCAGCGCCGGCGTCACCTGGGATGCGCGCATGCATGCGCTGCACGGCACCGACCCCGCGGGCGGCACGCCAGTGGTGGAGCAATGGATCGCGATGCTGCATCCGGACGACGTCAGCCGCGTCAGCGGCGAGATGCGCCAAGCCATCCGTGGCGAGGCGCCGTTCGATACCGAATACCGCATCGCACGCCCCGGCGGCGACGTGCGCCACGTGCGCGCGATGGCCATGGTCACGCGCACCGACGATGGCACCGCGCAGGCCCTGGTCGGCACCAACTGGGACATCACCGAGCAGCGGCGCCTGACCGAGGCGCTGTTCGAAGAGAAGGAACGCCTGCACATCACGCTGCGCTCGATCGGCGATGCGGTGATCTGCACCGATGCGGCCATGCACGTGACCTTCATGAACCCGATCGCCGAACAGCTGACCGGCTGGACCATGGCCAGCGCCACCGGCCTGCCGCTGGAGCAGGTCTTCCGCATCGTCGACGAAGCCACCGGCGACCCCATCCCCAGCCCGGTCGAAGCCTGCCTGCGCACGCTCGCGCCGGCTTACCTGCAGGACGGCGCCGTGCTGCAGAGCCTGACCGGCGAGCGCCACGACGTGCAGGACTCGGCCGCTCCCGTGCTGACCGCGCGCGGCGAGGTGCTGGGCGCGGTGCTGGTGTTCCAGGACATCACCACCGCGCGCGCGCTGCAGCGCGAGCTGGCGCGTTCGGCCATGCACGATGCGCTCACTGGCCTGCCCAACCGCACCTGGTTCGAGAAGCGCCTGCGCGAAGCCTGCGACGCGGCGCGGCTGCACGGCCACCGCGCCGCGCTGTGCTTCATCGACCTGGACCGCTTCAAGATCGTCAACGACACCGCCGGCCACGGCGCCGGCGACGTGCTGCTGCGCGAACTGGGCTACATGATCCGCAACCACGTGCGTCCCGACGACGTGCTGGCGCGCCTGGGCGGCGACGAGTTCGCGCTGCTGCTCAAGGACTGCACCGTCGACCAGGCCGAACAGGTCTGCCAGGGCGTGATCGACGCCATCCGCGGCCGCCGCTTCCCGTGGGAAGGACGCGTGTACGACATGGGCGCCAGCATCGGCATCGCCGCGATCGACCTGGACGTGCCCCCGGTCAGCGAACTGATGAGCCGCGCCGACGTGGCCTGCTACGCCGCCAAGGCCGCCGGCCGCAGCCGCGTCTCGGTCTACCGCCGCGACGAGAGCGATGCGCGCCGCCACCACCGCGAGCTGGAAGTCGCCGCCGGCATCCATTCGGCGCTGGAAGCGAACCGCTTCCGCCTGTTCGCGCAGGAGATCCGCGCACTGCAGCCGGAGGAGAACGAAGACGGCGCCGAACACTGCCATATCGAGATCCTGGTGCGCATGGTCGACGAGCACGGCGATCTGATCATGCCCGGTGCCTTCATTCCCGCCGCCGAGCGCTACGACCTGATGGGCCACGTCGACCGCTGGGTCATCCGCAACGTGCTGCGCGGCTACGGCGAACGCCTGGGCGCCGTGCCCGGGCTGTCGGTATCGATCAACCTGTCCGCCAACTCGCTCGGCGAGCCCTTCCTGCTGCCCTTCCTGCATGCAGAGCTGGAGGCCAGTGCGCTGCCCGCCAGCCGCATCCGGCTGGAGATCACGGAAACCGCGCTGATCAACAATATGGCCGCGGCCAACCGGCTGGTGACGGAGATGCGGCGCGCCGGCTGCACCGTGTCGCTGGACGACTTCGGCTCGGGCCTGTCGTCGTTTGCCTACCTGAAGCAGTTCCCGGTGGACTTCCTGAAGATCGACGGCAGCTTCATCCGGCAACTGGCCGACAACGCGGTCGACCGCGAGATCGTCAGCTCGATCAACGACATCGGGCACCGGCTGGGGGTGCGCACGGTGGCGGAGTGGGTGGAGGATGAACGCACCCTCGATGCGCTGCGCGCGATCGGGGTGGACTATGCGCAGGGGTATGTGATCGGGCGTCCGGTGGCGCTGGATGTGTTCCTTGCCGGATGCCGGCAGCGTGACGCGCAGGCCTCCCAGGCCGCCGGGTCGTGATTAGATCCGGCGCCAGTCACGAGGCCAGATGTCCGCCCTCCCCGGTGCTCCGCTTCCATTGTGACTAAAACGCCGTATTGAGGCTCATCCGTCCTACGGGATTACACCGATTCATACATGCCTGTATATACAGGACTATACATGCCTATGCATCGCCAAAAAAAGCGAGCGTTCCCGACTGCACGACCGAAGGAGTTCCCGTGACCAAGACCACCACCAACCCCACGCGTTTCCGCGACACCGAAATCCGCGCCCCCCGCGGCACCACGCTGACGGCCAGGAGCTGGCTCACGGAAGCCCCGCTGCGCATGCTGATGAACAACCTCGACCCCGAGGTGGCGGAGAACCCGAAGGAACTGGTGGTCTATGGCGGCATCGGCCGCGCCGCCCGCAACTGGGAATGCTATGACCGCATCGTGGAAGCGCTGACCCGCCTGGAAGACGACCAGACCCTGCTGGTGCAGTCGGGCAAGCCCGTGGGCGTGTTCCGCACCCATCGCGACGCGCCGCGCGTGCTGATCGCCAACTCCAACCTGGTGCCGCACTGGGCCAACTGGGAACACTTCAACGAACTCGATGCAAAGGGCCTGGCCATGTATGGCCAGATGACCGCCGGCAGCTGGATATATATCGGCAGCCAGGGCATCGTGCAGGGCACCTATGAGACCTTCGTCGAAGCCGGCCGCCAGCATTTCGGCGGCAACCTGAAGGGCCGCTGGGTGCTGACCGCCGGCCTGGGCGGCATGGGCGGCGCGCAGCCGCTGGCCGCCACGCTGGCCGGCGCTTGTTCGCTCAATATCGAATGCCAGCAGAGCCGCATCGACTTCCGCCTGAAGACCCGCTATGTCGACGAGCAGGCCACCGACCTTGACGACGCACTGGCCCGCATCGACCGCTACACCTCGCAAGGCAAGGCGATCTCGATCGCGCTGTGCGCCAACGCCGCCGAGGTGCTGCCCGAACTGGTGCGCCGCGGCGTGCGCCCGGACATGGTCACCGACCAGACCAGCGCGCATGACCCGCTCAACGGCTACCTGCCGGCCGGCTGGAGCTGGGACGAATACCGCGAGCGCGCGCAGCGCGAGCCGGCGGCGGTGGTCAAGGCCGCCAAGGCGTCGATGGCCGCGCATGTGCGCGCCATGCTGGCGTTCCAGCAGATGGGCGTGCCGACCTTCGACTACGGCAACAATATCCGCCAGATGGCCAAGGAAGAAGGCGTGGCCAATGCCTTCGACTTCCCCGGCTTCGTGCCCGCGTACATCCGCCCGCTGTTCTGCCGCGGCATCGGCCCGTTCCGCTGGGCCGCGCTGTCGGGCGACCCGCAGGACATCTACAAGACCGACGCCAAGGTCAAGGAACTGATCCCCGATGACGAGCACCTGCACCGCTGGCTCGACATGGCGCGCGAGCGCATCAGCTTCCAGGGCCTGCCGGCGCGGATCTGCTGGGTGGGCCTGGGCCTGCGCGCCAAGCTGGGCCTGGCCTTCAACGAGATGGTGCGCAGCGGCGAGCTGTCGGCGCCGGTCGTGATCGGGCGCGACCACCTGGATTCGGGCTCGGTCGCCAGCCCCAACCGCGAGACCGAGGCCATGCAGGACGGCTCCGACGCCGTGTCCGACTGGCCGCTGCTGAACGCGCTGCTCAACACCGCCAGCGGCGCCACCTGGGTTTCGCTGCACCATGGCGGCGGCGTGGGCATGGGCTTCTCGCAGCATTCCGGCGTAGTGATCGTGTGCGACGGCACCGATGAAGCCGCCGCCCGCATCGCCCGCGTGCTGCACAACGACCCGGCCACCGGCGTGATGCGCCATGCCGACGCCGGCTACGAGATCGCCGTCGACTGCGCGCGCGAGCAGGGCCTGGACCTGCCGATGCTGAACCACGCATCGCGCGACTGATCCCGCGGCCAGCAAGAGCCGTTCTGCCGCCGGGCCGCCGCGTGCGCCCCGGCCGGCGCCTTATCGTTTTACGGAGACACCCATGTCCATCGACACCACCGCCGGCGTGGCGGTCGCTGCGCCCCAGGCGCAACTGTCACGCACGCGCGCCATTGCCGCGATTACCATCGGCAATGGCCTGGAGTTCTATGATTTCGTCGTCTACAGCTTCTTTGCCACGCTGATCGGCCGGCTCTACTTTCCGGTCGACAACCCTACCGGGCAACTGCTGATGTCGTTCGCCACCTTTGGCGTCGGCTTCCTGATGCGCCCGCTGGGCGGCCTGCTGATCGGCATGTATGCCGACCGCGCCGGGCGCAAGCCGGCGGTGGCGCTGACCTTGTGGCTGATGGGGCTGAGCTCGCTGATCTTCGTGGTGACGCCGCCGTACGCGCAGATCGGCATCCTCGCGCCGGTGCTGGTGGTGGTGGCGCGGCTGGTGCAGGGCTTTGCCATCGGCGGCGAGATGGGCGCATCGACCGCGCTGCTGCTGGAATACGCCGATGACCGCACGCGTGGCTTCTATACCGCATGGCAGCCGTTCAGCCAGGGCCTGGCGGCGCTGCTGGGCGCGATCACAGGCCTGGTGCTGAGCAACGTGCTGGCGCCGGCCGAGCTGGAAGCCTGGGGCTGGCGCCTCGCCTTCCTGATCGGCATCCTGGTGATCCCGGTCGGCCTGGTGATCCGCCGCCGGCTGGAAGAAACCGCCGCGCCCGTGCGCCACGGCGAGCACGCCGCGCAATGGCCGCTGCTGCGCCGCCATGGCCGCGAGATCATCGCCAGCATCCTGCTGATGATCGGCCTGGCCTCTTCGACCTATATCGTCGTGTACTACCTCAGCAACTACGCGGTCAGCGTGCTGAAGATGCCGCTGTCGCTGGGCATCTGGGCCGCGTGCGTGGCGGCGCTGGTGCAGGTGGTGCTGTCGCCGTTCGCGGGCTGGCTGGCTGACCGCATCGGCCGCAAGACCGTGGTGCTGTGGTCGCGCGTGGCGCTGCTGGCAATGGTCTACCCGGCCTTCGTGCTGATCAACGCCGAGCCGTCGCTCGCGCGCCTGCTGGTGGTGGTGGGCTGCCTGTCGGTGCCAATGTCGATGACCGCGCCGGCCTCGATGGTCCTGGTCAGCGAGGTGCTGCCGCAGCGGCTGCGCGCCACCGGGCTGTCGATCGCGTATTGCGTGGCGATCGCGATCTTCGGCGGCTTTGCGCAGTATTTTTCGACCCGGCTGATCCAGGTCACCGGTGACGCCAATGCGCCCGCGCTGTATGTGATCGGCTGTGGCCTGGTATCGCTGATCGGCCTGGCAATGGTGCCGGAAACGCTGGGACGGCGGCTGAAATGAGTTCCCCGGCGCCTGCAAAGGGTGCTCCAAAGCCGCCCGAGCTAGCCTAAGCAAGGTGTTCTCCCTCTCCCCTCATGGGGAGAGGGTGGTTTGGCCAGGAACCACATCAAGCAAGGCCCTCGTTTTTTCCAGCCCTGTGACGCCGGCAAACGCCCCACCTTCCCCCGCTGCCAGCACCTCAAAACCCCGGGTTAACACCTAGAACGCCGTTCGGATTCCCGAACGGCGTTTTCGCATGCCGGTCCGGATTCCCGAATCTGGCGCCGGAATCACATCTTTTTCTCCTTTGTATTCAACAAGTTGCACAACTCCTGCAGCCCTTTCGGGCTGGCACGGCGCGTGCAATATAGGCCGCCGCTTACAGCGCCAGACGGGTATGCCGGCACGCCGCCCGGCGTCCCGGCCGATGCCAAAAACAAAGGAGGACACACACATGACCGACCCCGCCTTGCCCACCCCCTTCGCCACTCCGGCGAACCCACGGCACCTGTTGCCGCGCTGAACCACGACAAGGCCGGCCCGGCGCCCCGACATCGCCGCCCAGCCTTCCCGCAATACACAGACGCCCGTCCCTGCCACAGGAGACGGACGCACAGGCCTGATCCACGATGAAACTGAATCGACTGCCCACCCTGATCTTCATTGCGATGCTGCTCGGCGTGCTGGTCGGCACCGCCGCGCACAACATGGCGCCGGACGCCGCCACCGCCAAATCGATTGCGGACCACCTGTCCATCCTGACCGATGTATTCCTGCGGATGATCAAGATGATCATCGGCCCGCTGGTGTTCGCCACGCTGGTGGCCGGCATCGCCAGCATGGGCGATGGCCGCGCCGTGGGCCGCATCGGCCTGAAGGCAATGATGTGGTTCATTGGCGCCTCGATCACCTCGCTGCTGCTGGGCCTGGTGATGGCCAACCTGCTGGAACCCGGCCACGGCATGAACCTGCCGCTGCCGCCGGCTGACGCGGCCTCGAACCTGAAGACCGGCGCGCTGAACCTGCGCGACTTCATCGCCCACATGTTCCCCAAGAGCTTTGTCGAGGCCATGGCGCACAACGAGATCCTGCAGATCGTGGTGTTCTCGCTGTTCTTCGGCTTTGCGCTGGGCACGGTCAAGGACGGCGTGGGCAAGCCCGTGCTGCAAGGCATCGAAGGCCTCGCCACGGTGATGCTGAAGGTCACCAACTACGTGATGGCGTTTGCCCCGGTTGGCGTGTTCGGCGCCATCGCGGCGGTGATCACCGCGCAGGGCCTGGGCGTGCTGGTCGTGTACGCCAAGCTGATTGGCAGCCTGTACCTGGCGCTGGCGCTGCTGTGGGTGGCGCTGATCGCCGGCGGCTACTTCTTCCTGGGCCGTGACGTGTTCCGCCTGCTCAAGCAGATGCGCGCGCCGCTGATGATCGGCTTCGCCACCGCCAGCAGCGAATCGGCCTACCCGAAAGTGATCGACCAGCTGACCCGTTTCGGCGTCAAGGAGCGCATCACCAACTTCGTGCTGCCGCTGGGCTACTCGTTCAACCTGGACGGCTCGATCATGTACACCTCGTTTGCCGCGCTGTTCGTGGCGCAGGTGTATGGCATCGAGCTGTCGCTGACCCAGCAGATCACCATGCTGCTGGTCCTGCTTGTCACCAGCAAGGGCATCGCCGGCGTGCCGCGCGCCTCGCTGGTGGTGGTCGCCGCCGTGCTGCCGATGTTCGGCCTGCCGGAGGCCGGCATCCTGCTGGTGCTGGGCATCGACCACGTACTCGACATGGGTCGCACCGTGACCAATGTGCTCGGCAATGCGATTGCCACCGCCGTCGTCGCCAAAAGCGAAGACGCCATCGGCGCGCCGGTACCGTCCGAGGAGGATGAACCCGCCGCGGATACCACCACCGGCCTGGCACCTGCCCAGGTCCTCGCGGGCAAGTAATACCGTCCGCCAGGCGTGCCAGGGCCCGGTTGCCGATACGGCAACCGGGCCTTTTTGCATTCTGGCGCGGCACCGCCCCCCTGGTGTGGTAAAAGTAGGCACCCGCGCCGGCCCCTGCCCCTCTGGTCCGCGCGGCGGCTTTGCCACCTGCCTCACCCAACACCTGATGACCGGTCCGCTACACCCTCCCGGCGATACCACCCGCGCCACCGCACCCGCGTCCGCCGCACCCACCGGCTCGCGCTTGCCCCACGGCCTGCGCGGCCTTGCGCCGCTGCTCGCGCTGCTGGCGCTGGCCATGCTGGTGGGCCTGGCGGGCTCGCTCGGCTACCGCTACAGCTACGACACCGCGCTGGCGCGCCAGGCCGAACGCGGCCAGGTGCAGTTGCGGCTGTACACGCAGGCACTGGAAAGCGAGCTGGCGCACTACGACTACGTGCCCGGCCTGCTGTCGCTGGACGAGCGCATCGCCGCGCTGCTGCTGCGCCCGGACGACGCCGCCCGCGCGGCACGCGCCAATGACTACCTGAGCGCCCTCAATACGCGCGCCGGCACGCGCGTGATCTATGTGCTGGATGCGCACGGCAAGGTGCTGGCCAGCAGCAACTGGCAGCGCCCGGACAGCTACCTGGGCGAAGCGCTGAGTTTCCGCCCGTACTTCCAGGCGGCCATGGACGGCCAGCTGGGGCGCTTCTACGGCGTGGGCACCACCCGCAGCGAATCGGGCTACTACCTGTCGGCGCCGCTGGGCGAGCGCGACAACCCGGTCGGCGTGGCGGTGGTCAAGATTGGCCTGGAGCCGCTGGAGAACCGCTGGCAGGGCGCCGACAGCCAGATGCTGCTGACCGACGAGAACGGCGTGGTGATCCTGGCCTCGGACCCGTCATGGAAGCTGGCCGCGCTGCGCCCCCTGTCACCCGAGGCGCGCGAGCGCCTGATGCGCAGCCTGCAGTACAACCGCGCCCCGCTGCCGCAACTGCCGCTGACCCTGGTGCGCAAGCTGAACAACGGCAACGGCAGCAGCAGCGACGAACTGGTGCGCCTGCGCCGCGGCCCGCCGATGCTGGCGCAGCATGCCGCGCTGCCCGGCACCGACTGGCAGCTGACGCTGCTGACCAATACCTCGCAGGCACGCGTGGCCGCGCTCAACACGGCGGCGCTGGCCGGCGTGCTGAGCGCCTTCGTGCTGCTGCTGGGGGCGGCGTGGAACGTGCGCCGGCGCATCGTCAACGAGCGCCTGGCGGCGCGCGCCGCGCTGGAGGCGGCCAACAGCGAGCTGGAGCGCAAGGTGGCCGATCGCACCGCCGACCTGTCCACCTCCAACCAGCGCCTGCAGGCCGAGGTGGCCGAACGCATCCGTGCCGAGACCGTGCTGCGCCAGGCCCAGGACGGGCTGCTGCAGGCCGGCAAGCTGGCCGCCGTGGGGCAGATGTCGACCGGCATCGCGCATGAGCTGAACCAGCCGCTGGCGGCGCTGCGCACCATCTCAGGCAATACCGGCAAGTTCCTCGAGCGCGGCGACTACGCCACCGTGCGCGCCAACCTCGACACCATCATCGGGCTGGTCGAACGCATGGGCCGCATCACCGGCGCGCTCAAGTCGTTTGCACGCAAGTCCGGCAACGGCCGCCGCCAGGCCAGGCTGGCCGAAGCGGTGGACAACGCATTGTTCCTGCTGCAGACGCGCGTGGACGCGGTCCAACCCGCGCTGCAGCGCGATGTCGATCCGACGCTGGCGGTGGTGTGCGATCCCAACCGCCTGGAACAGGTACTGGTGAACCTGCTCGGCAACGCGCTCGATGCCCTCGCCGGCCAGCCCGCGCCGCGCATTGCGCTGCACGCGCACGTGGCGGGCGCCATGGTCCACCTGACCGTGCGCGACAATGGCGCCGGCTTGTCCGAGGAAGCCTTCGCACGACTGTTCGAGCCCTTCTTCACCACCAAGCCCGCCGGGCAAGGGCTGGGGCTCGGCCTCACGCTGTCGGCCGGCATCCTCAATGAAAACGGCGGCAGCCTGTCCGCCGCCAACCACCCGGACGGCGGCGCCTGCTTCACGCTGGTGCTGCCGCTGGCGCCGCACGACGCCAACCCACAGGACGCAAAGCATGCCGGCTGACCTGACTGTACTGATCGTCGAGGACGATGCCGACGTACGCCTGGGCTGCGAGCAGGCGCTGCGCCTGGAGGGCATTGCCACGCGTGGCGTGGGCAGCGCCGAGGCCGCGTTGCGCGAGGCCGGGCCGGGCTATGCCGGCGTGGTCGTCAGCGACATTCGCCTGCCGGGCCAGGACGGCATGGCGCTGCTCGCGCAACTGCGCGAGCGCGACCCCGCGCTGCCGGTGATCATGATCACCGGCCATGGCGACGTGGGGCTGGCGGTGCAGGCGATGAAGCAAGGCGCCTACGACTTCCTGGAAAAGCCGTTCTCGCCCGAGCAGCTGGTGGACGCCACGCGCCGCGCGCTGGAGCAACGCCGGCTCGCGCTGGAAGTGTCAGAACTGCGAGAACGGCTGGCGGGCCGCCAGAAGCTGGAAGCCCACCTGATCGGCCATTCGCCCACGGTCGAGCGGCTGCGCCGCCTGATCGCCGACCTGGCCGGCACCGACGCCAATGTGCTGATCCACGGCGAGACCGGCACCGGCAAGGAACTGGTGGCGCGCTGCCTGCATGAGGCCAGCCAGCGCCACGCGCGCAACTTTGTTGCCATCAACTGCGGCGGCCTGCCAGAACAGCTGTTCGAGAGCGAGATCTTCGGCCATGAAGCCGGCTCGTTCACCGGTGCCGCGCGCCGCCGCATCGGCAAGATCGAACACGCCGAAGGCGGCACGCTGTTTCTCGACGAGATCGAGAGCATGCCGATGCCGCTGCAGATCAAGCTGCTGCGGGTGCTGCAGGAACGCGTGGTGGAACGGCTTGGCTCCAACCAGCCGGTGCCGGTCAACACGCGCGTGGTGGCCGCCACCAAGGCCGACCTGCGCGCGCTCTCCGATGCCGGCCAGTTCCGCGCCGACCTGTATTACCGCCTGAACGTGATCACGCTGGAATTGCCGCCGCTGCGCGAGCGGCGCGAAGACGTGCCAGCTTTGTTCGAGCATTTCGTCGCGCAGGCCGCGTTGCGCTTCAACCGCGAGGCTGTGCCCGCGACCCCGGCCGAGCTGGCCGCGCTGGTAGCCTACCCATGGCCCGGCAATGTGCGCGAGCTGCGCAACCTGGCCGAGCGCCATGTGCTGGGGCTGGGCTGCAACCCCGGCCACGGCACCACCGCTCCCGAAGCCCTGCCGCTGGCGCAGGCAGTCGAGCAATTCGAGCGCGCACTGATTGCCGATGCCATGCGCCGCCACGACGGCAACCTGAGCCGCGCCAGCGAAGCCCTGGGCGTGGCGAAGACCACGCTGTTCGACAAGGTGCGCAAGTACGGGCTTTGAAGCGTGGCCGGGGAATCGGGAACAGTCGCGCCGGCCATGCCGCGCAATCTGTCATGTCACGACAGAACTCTGAAGCGCCCGCTGTATTCAGCGGATGCTTCAGAGCTGCGTCGAACCCCGGGGAACCACCGGGGCAGGACAATGTCTCCGTTACTGTCGTGCCTGCCTGCAAGCACCAATGTGCGTTAAACAACCAATACGCGATGGATTTATGTTTTTTCTTACAGATGGATTGGCGTTTGCGGCATATTATTGGCTTCCAGCAGATCCGAGTCTGAGATCTTCAATACGTCCAGAAAGTCGCTGATCGGCTGGAAATGAAAGAAACAACAAATTTATAAAGAAAGCCGTCCGGCCGGCGGGGGAGCGGGTCAGGACAAAGGGTCAGTCAACCATTGGCAGTGACAACCGCGCGGCGCATGTGCCTGGCGCCGCGGGCGCCGTCCCGGCGCGACTGCCTTCAGGACCACGGGTGATGGGATGAAACTGGATCCGGCACTGGCTGAAAAGCCTTATTACAGCACGCGTACAGCGGCAAAACTGCTTAACGTCTCTCTGGGCACCGTCCAGAAGATGGTCGAGCGCGGCGAACTTGGCGCCTGGAAGACCAACGGCGGCCATCGGCGCATCCACAAGGAGACCGTGCACCGCCTGCTGGCGACGCGCATCGGGCCGGAATCGGCGTCGCCGCACGGCCTGGACCTGGTGGTATTCCACCCCAACCACCAGGAAGCGCAGCGCATCCACGGCCAGCTTGCCAAGTGGGGGCTGCCGCTCAAGAGCGTGGTGGTCGACGATGTGCTGGACACCGTCATCACCTCGGTCAGCGAGCATCCGCGCGTGGTGCTGTACTACGTCGACGAACTGAACGACGCCGAGTCGGCCACCATCGAGAAGCTACAAAATTTCTTTGCCAGCCAGCACGTGATCTTCGCCGTGATCACCAACCGCCAGGCCTATGAAGGCGTGGCCGATGCCCTGCAGCACTGGGGCATCATGGTGTTCCTGAAGACGCCGTCGCTGGAAGAGGTCAAGGGCTTCCTGCGCGCCCAGCTGATGATGGGCCGCACCGCCTGAGCACGGCTGCGCCGGGGCCATGCCGGCCCCGGCATCGCTTGCAGCCTCAGGCCACTGCCGCCTGCCGCGGCGTTGCCAGCCCGGCTTCGTCGCCGTCGGCCTGCGCCATCATCCAGCCGTACAGGTTGCGCGGATCCGGCGGCATCGCCACCAGCTCAACCGCCCTGCCCGCCCGGTGCGCCTGCGCTGCGGTGTAGAGCCAGCGCAGCGCGGCGTAGTCTTCCAGCGCAAACCCAACCGAATCGAACACGGTCACCTCGTCCGCCGCCGCGCGGCCGGGCGCGTGGCCGGCCAGCACCTGCCACAGCTCGGTCACCGGCGCGTCGGCCGGCAACTGCTGGATCTCGCCTTCGATGCGCGTCTGGTCTTCGTATTCCACCACGATGCGCGCGCGGCGCAGGATATCGGGGTGCAGTTCAGTCTTGCCGGGGCAGTCGCCGCCAACCGCATTAAGGTGCATGCCGGGCCGCACCATTTCCGGCGTGAGGATGGTGGCGCGAGTCTTGTCGGCGGTGGCCGTGGAGACAATGTCCGCCCCGGCCAGCGCGGCCTCGATCGATTCGGCACGCCGGATCGAAAGTCCGGGTACGCCACCAAGGTTGCGCATCAGCCGTGTGGTGGCGGCGGGATCGATGTCATAGGCGGCGATCTCGCGCACGCCCAGCATCGCCTGGAAGGCCAGCACCTGGAACTCGGCCTGCGCGCCGTTGCCGATCAGCGCCATCGTCGCCGCACCGGGCCGCGCCATGGCGCGCGCCGCCAGCGCCGAGGTGGCCGCGGTGCGCAGCGCAGTGGCCAGCGTCAGGTCAGCCAGCATCAGCGGGAAGCCGGTTTCCACCTCGGCCAGCAGGCCGCAGGCCATCACCGTCGGCATGCCATGCTGCGCATTGCGCGGATGGCCGTTGACATACTTGAACGCATACTGGATGCCGTCGCTGACCGGCATCAGCTCGATCACGCCACGCGCGGAATGGCTCGCCAGCCGCGCGGACTTGTCGAAGTCGTGCCAGCGCAGAAAGGCCTGCCGGACCTGCCCGGCCAGGTCCACGATGGCGGCCTGCGGGCCGATGGTGGCCACCAGCCGGGCCACGTCACTGGCGTCCAGGAACAGGGATCGGGCGGTGCTTTTCATGACCGTCTCCTTGGCTGTCTGTGCGATGCCTGCACTCAGGCCGCCACCGCGGCGATGCCCGGCCCGCTGCGGCGATCCAGGCGCAGCGTCATGCAATAGGCGCCACCGCCGGACAGCATGAAGGGCGACAGGTCGACCTCATGCAGCTGGTAGCCGCGCCGGCCCAGCTCGGTGCGCAGGTGCGGCGTGGTGCGGGTCATCACCACCTGGTCGTCGAGATTGACGGCATTGACGCTGAAGTGGCGCAGGTCGTCGGCGCTGGCCTCGATGCGCAGCCGCGCCGGCACGCGCGCGCGCAGTTCGCGCAACGCCGCTTCGCTGAAGGCCGGCGGGTAGTACAGCACCTCGCCGCCGGAAAGCGGGCAGAAGCAGACGTCCAGGTGGTAGCTCTGCTCGGTGGCCAGTTCCAGCGCCACCACGTCCTTGCCGAAGTAGTTCGACACCGCGACGGCTGCCTCATGCGACGAGCGCGGACCGAACCCGGCCCAGAAGTGGCCGCGGCCGGCATCCCAGATGCAGTCGCCCGCGCCTTCCTGGAAGCAGCCCTCGGGCAGCAGCGCGACTTCGTCGAGCAGGCCGCGTTCGCGCAGCCTGCCGAAGATGTCGGCGAACGGCGCTTCTTCACCACGGCGTTGCGGGTAGCGAAAGCGCGCCAGCAACGCGCGGCCATCGAGCACCACCGCGGCGTTGGCCGGGAACACCATGTCGGGCAGCCCCGGCGCGCCGGGGGCCACCTCGACCGCAAAGCCGGCCCGGCCCAGCGCCTCGCGCAGCGCGTCGAACGACTGCATCGCGCTGCGGTGCATGCCGCGCGGGTCGCGTGCCCAGGCAGCCGGGTCCATCCACGGATTGATGCTGTACGACACGTCGTAGAAGGTCGGCTCGACCAGCAGGATCGTGGGGGAGTGGGTCACGGGGGCTCCTTTTTTGATGGCAGGTTTCGGGAAATCAATCGCTCGATTGAATTCTCGGGCAAGCTGGTGTTAACTAATAGCCAGCAAATTGCGCAATTTGCGCGAGGCATTTATCAAAATGCCAGCGTATGCTGGCGCTTTGAAAAGACTGTTTGCCCACCCCATGGATGCCACCGACCACCAGTTGATTTCACTCCTGCGCGACAACGCGCGCATGCCGGTCACGGCGCTGGCGCAGGCGCTGCGCGTGTCGCGCGCGACCGTGCAGAACCGCATCGACAAACTGGAACAGGAAGGGGTGATCGTTGGCTACACGGTGCGCCTGCGGCCCGAGGCCGAAGCGCACCGCATCCGCGCCTGGATGACGATTGCCGTGGAAGGCAACAAGGCCCGCACCGTGCTGCAGGCGCTGCGCGGCGAACCCAATGTGCAAGCGCTGCATACCACCAACGGCCGCTGGGACATCATTGCCGAGCTGCGCGCCGACACACTGGAAGCGTTCGACCGCGCGCTGGACCGGATCCGGCTGATCGATGGCATCAGCGCCACCGAGACCAGCATCCTGCTGTCGACCTACAAGTAAAGGGACCCGCCCAGGTCCCGGCGCTTCCCACCACCGGCAGGCGCGCCACGCCCAGTGCCGCCATGCGCTTGTGCGGTGCATCACGCCCCACGATTGGGATGCGCTGCACCAAAGGCGGCCAAATATATCACCCCGTGATATATTACGCGCACCATTCCAAAGCGCCCCCCGTCACAAGAATGCCAACCGCCCCCGCTGTCGCTGCCCTGGCGCAGAATGCCCGTGCATGGCTGCGCACATTCGTTCCGCTACCCGTTGCCGCCAGCCGCAAGGAGCGCCTCAAAAGCTGCCTGGGCGCCCTGCTGGGCCTGCTCTGCACTGAATGGATCAGCCACCAGACCTTGGGCGGCTTCAACCCCTGGTTTGTCGCGCCGATGGGGGCCTGCGCGGTGCTGCTGTTCGCCGTGCCATCATCGCCGCTGGCACAGCCCTGGTCAGTGATTGGCGGCAACCTGATTGCCGCGGTGGTCGGCGTGGCGTGCGCGCGCTGGATCCCGGACCCTGGCCTGGCCGCAGCGGTCGCAGTGGCCGTCTCCATCGCCCTGATGTTCCAGTTCCACTGCGTGCACCCGCCCAGCGGCGCGGTGGCCATCACCGCCGTATTCGGCGGGCCGGCGGTCAGTGCGCTGGGCTTCGGCTTCGTTGCCGTGCCCGTGCTGTTCAATTCGATGCTGCTGCTGATGATGGCGCTGGCCTTCAACAACCTGTCGCGGCGGCGCTACCCGCACCGCCCGCCCGAGCCTGCCATGCAGCACGGGACCAAGGACGTGCCGCCATCCCAGCGCGTTGGCGTCACCCGCGCCGACCTCGATGCTGCGCTGAAGGTGCGCGGCGAATTCCTGGATATCGAAGAAGACGACCTCGAACAGATCCTGGTGGCCGCGCAGTTGCGCGCCTACCGGCGCCACTTCGGCAACGTGCTGTGCGGCGAGATCATGTCGCGCGACGTGGTCATGGTGACCCCGGACCAGCCTGCACATGAGGCCGGGCACCTGCTGTCGCGGCACCGTATCAAGGCCCTGCCGGTAGTGGACGCCACCCGGCGGCTGGTAGGCATCATCACCCAGAGCGATTTTTTTGCGGCGCAGCGTGATACCGGTGCGCGGCGGCTGGCTGGTACCGTGCGGGACCTGATGACACGCGCCGTTGTCACCGCCCGACCCGAGCAGCCGATGGTGGAGTTGGCCCAGGCATTCTCGGACGGCGGCTTGCACCACGCGCCGGTGATCGACGACCACCGGCGCGTGGTGGGGATGGTGACGCAGTCGGATCTGGTGGCTGCACTGCTCAAGAGTGGGGTGATGGCGGTGCCGGATTGAGGGCACCCGGACATCGCATCAACGCCTTTGGCTGCGCCCCGCGCAAGCGCAGAAGAAACCGACGATGCACTTTGAGCCCGCGCAGCAGCCGTAGGCGTCCCCGCGATGCCGCTCGCAGCAGGCGGCCTGCGCCCTGCATGGGGATCGTTCAATAGTGGGTTAACGCAGGCACTGCCGCTGACTCACATGGCGTAGCAGGGTCGAACGGGCAACCACGCCGGAACGGCAAGCACCACCGTGCGAACCACCAACACCCTGGAATTGATTGCCGGCCGCTCAGGCGACGCGTTTTTTGGTTACTTTTTGTCGCTCGGACAAAAAGTGACTCGCCAGCTACGCCGGCGAAACAGCCACGCCGACCAAGCGCCACATACCGACCGCTAGCAAAAAGCCCTGACACCCACCCGCTATCCACCGTCACAAACCTATGGCACTGTGCCCCCACGAGGGGGAACACGCCGCACGCAGCGGCCCACCGCCATAGTGACGACTAACCCACCGCCCCCCTTCCGCATCGCCCCACCCAACGTAAGCTATATTTACGCCGTTCCCGTCACACCGACGGGACCAAGGGAGATCCATCCATGAGTTCCGGCCAGTTAATTGAGAAGATCGCAGCCGTCTTCGCACTGATCGTGCTGATCGGCGGCTCGCTGCTGGTGCTCGCGCCGTTCACCACCGCGCTGCTGTGGGGCGCGATCCTGGCCTTCAGCTCGTGGTACCCCTACACGGTGCTGTCGCGCTGGCTGGGCAACCGGCGCAGCCTGGCAGCGTTGATCTGCGTGCTGCTGGCCACCGTGGTGGTGCTGGGTCCGTTCGTCTACGCCGGCGCCAGCTTCTCGGCGCACCTGGACGAGCTGTCCGCGCTGGTTGACCGCTATAGGGAACACGGCATCCCGCAGCTGCCGGCCTGGCTGAGCAGCCTTCCCTATGTCGGCTCCTACCTGCAGAACTCCTGGAACAGCGTCATCAATGCCGATTCCGAGATGGTCGCCAACCTGCGCAAGCTGATCGCCCCGGTTGGCCACATGCTGCTGGGCGCCGGGCTGTCGATCGGCGCCGGGCTGGGCCAGCTGGCGCTGTCGATCATCCTGGCGTTCTTCTTCTACACCGGCGGCGAGCTTGCCATTGCCTGGTTGCGCGCGGGCATGCACCGCATCGCCGGCGAGCGCGCCGACCACCTGCTGGAGCTGGCCGGCAGCACCGTCAAGGGCGTGGTCTACGGCGTGCTGGGCACGGCCTTCATCCAGGCCGTTCTGGCCGGCATCGGCCTGTGGATCGCGGGCGTGCCGGGCGCTGCCATCCTTGGCTTCGTGACCTTCTTCCTGTCGGTGATCCCGGTCGGCCCGCCGCTGGTGTGGCTGCCGGCCGCGCTGTGGCTGTACCACACCGGCGCCACCGGCTGGGCCATCTTCCTGGTGGTATGGGGCGTGGGCGTGGTCAGCATGGCTGACAACATCGTCAAGCCGCTGCTGATCAGCAAGGGCACCGGCATGCCTCTGATCTGGATCATGCTGGGCGTGCTCGGCGGCGCGCTGGCGTTCGGCTTCCTGGGCGTGTTCATCGGCCCGACGCTGCTGGCAGTGGCCTATGCGCTGCTGCGCGACTGGACCATCGGCTCGCAGGCAGAGGTAAAGCAAGACCTGAAGCAGAGCGAGGCACTGGCGGCCGCGCCGCCGGCGCCGGCCGTGGTCGACAACCCCGACGTCCCGCCGGCCACGACCGGCAAGCACCCCGGCTGATGGCAGGACACGACGCGCCCGGCGCGCCCGCCACCCCGGACCTCTCGCCGGCCATGCTGCACCGGCTGGTGGCATGCGAATACTGTGACGCGGTCTACGAACGCACGCCGATCTCGCCCGGCGAGCGCGCGCTGTGCCTGCGCTGCGGCGGCCAGCTCTACCGCGAAAGCCGCCGCCAGTATCAACGGCTGCTGCCGCTGGTGATCACCGCGCTGATCCTGTTCCTGGTCTCAAACGCCTACCCGATCGTCGAGATGGACCTGCAGGGGGTCCGCACCCAGACCACGCTGCTGGGCGCCGTGCAGGCCCTGTACACCGACAAGATGGGGCTGGTGGCGGCACTGGTGTTCGCCACCACCATCCTTTTTCCTCTGTCCGAAATGCTGATGATGGCCTATCTGCTGGTGCCGATGGCGCAGCACCGCATGCCCGCCGGCTTCGACCGCATCGTGCGCGGCATCCGCCAGACCCGGCCCTGGGGCATGATCGAAGTCTTCATGATCGGCGTGCTGGTCACGCTGGTGAAGCTGTCCAGCATGGCGCGCGTGCTGCCCGGCATCGCGCTGTGGTCGTTCGCGGCGCTGGTGATCGTGCTGGCGGCGATGTTGTCGTTCGATCCGCGCGACCTGTGGCGCCATCTGGAAACACCCGATGACAACGCCGCGGCCGCGGGCGAGGAAGGCCGATGACGGACCAGCCGCAACCGCCGACGCAGCGTCCCCGCCAGCCAGGCGGCCGCCTGGCCCGCCCGCGCCAGCTGGCGCGCGAGGTGGTGGCCGAACTCACCGACGACGACGAGCGCAGCCCGCTGCCGCAGGTCCCGACCGCCAGCCGGCTGGGCCTGCTGTCGTGCCACGCCTGCGACCTGGTCAGCCCGCGCACACTGGAGGGCGAGCCCTGCCCGCGCTGCGGCGCCACCCTGCACCATCGCAAGCCCGACAGCCTGGCGCGCACCTGGGCTTTCCTGCTGGCCGCCTTTATCCTCTATATTCCCGCCAACGTGCTGCCGGTAATGGTGACCCAGTCCATCCTCGGCACGCAGCAGGACACCATCCTGTCCGGCGTGATCTACCTGTGGCTGTCCGGCTCGCACATGCTGGCCGGGCTGGTGCTGATCGCCAGCATCATCGTGCCGCTGCTGAAGATGGTGATCCTCACCTTCCTGCTGCTGTCCGTGCATTTCCGCTCGACCTGGCGGATCCGGCAGCAGACCCGGCTGTACGGGCTGGTGGAGGTGATCGGCCGCTGGTCGATGCTCGATATTTTCGTGGTGGCGCTGCTGGCCTCGCTGGTGCGGGCCGGGGCGCTGGCCACCATCATCCCAGGCGGCGGCGCCATGGCCTTCGGCGCGGTCGTGGTCATGACCATGCTGGCCTCGCTCAGCTTCGATCCGCGCCTGCTGTGGGATTCGCTGGAAGACAACAATGCCCGACACTGACAACCAAGCCTCCACACCCTCGGGTTCGCCCCCGCCGGCACCACCGGGCCTGCCGCGGCCAGAACGCCGGCGCCGCGCGCGCTGGCTGCCCTCGCTGGTCTGGCTGATCCCGATCGTCGCCGCGGTGGTCGGCATCTCGCTGCTGGTGCATACGCTGACCTCGCGCGGGCCGGAGATCACGGTCACCTTCCGCACCGCCGAGGGCCTGACGCCCGGCAAGACGGCGGTGCGCTACAAGGACGTCGACATCGGGCTGGTCAAGTCGGTGCGGCTGGCACGCGACCGCTCGCATGTGGTGGCGTCGATCGACCTGACCAAGGACGCCGAGAACTTCGCCGTGGCCGACACCCGCTTCTGGGTGGTGCGCCCGCGCTTTGCGGCCAGCGGCGTGTCCGGGCTGGAGACGCTGCTGTCGGGCGCCTATATCGGCGTGGACGCGGGCAAGTCGAATGAATCCGCGCGCGACTTCAAGGGGCTGGAAGTGCCGCCGGTGGTGACCACCGATGCCTCCGGCAAGCAGTTCGTGCTGCGCGCCTCCGAGCTGGGCTCGCTCGATATCGGCTCGCCGGTCTACTACCGGCGCGTGCTGGTGGGCCAGGTGGTGGCCTACCAGCTCGACCCCAACGGGCGCGACCTCACGCTGCGCGTGTTCGTCAACAAACCCTATGACAAGCTGGTCACCGCCGACACGCGCTTCTGGCATGCCAGCGGCGTCGACCTGAAGCTCGATGCCGGCGGGCTCAAGCTGTCGACGCAGTCACTGGTGACGGTGCTGCTGGGCGGCGTCGCCTTCCAGGCGCCGGACCACACCACCGCCACCGACGCCGCAGCCGAGAACACGCAGTTCCTGCTGGCCAACGACCAGGCCGAGGCGATGAAGGAGCCGGAAGAACTGGCGCCCACGCTGGCGGTGCTCAATTTCGACCAGTCCGTGCGCGGGCTGTCGCCGGGTGCACCGGTGGATTTCCGCGGTGTAATCGTGGGCCAGGTGCGTTCGATCGGCATCGAGTACCAGCGCGACAAGAAAGCGTTCCGCATGCCCGTGGTGGTGGAGCTGTACCCGTCGCGCATGGGCTTCCGCGAACGCGATGTCGAAGACCGCGAGCGCGCGCGCAAGATCATCCAGGGGCTGCTGCAGCGTGGCATGCGCGCGCAGCTGCGCACCGGCAACCTGCTCACCGGCCAGCTCTACGTGGCGCTCGACTTCTTCCCGAAGGCACCGCCGGCCAAGGTCGACCTGGACGCGCCGATCCCGGAATTCGCCACCACGCCTGGCACCTTCGACCAGCTGCAGGCGCAGGTGGGCGATATCGTCAACCGCATCGACAAGGTGCCGTTCGACCAGATCGGCCAGGACCTGCGCACCACGGTGGCCAGCCTGAACAGGACACTGGCAACCGCCGACAAGCTGGTGCAGCAGCTCAACGGCGACGTTGCGCCGCAGGTGCTGGCCGCGCTGCAGGATGCGCGCAAGACGCTGACGGCGGCCAACGGCACGCTGGCCTCGGACGCGCCGCTGCAGCAGGACACGCGCCGCATGCTGCAGGAGCTGACGCGCACCGCCACGTCGCTGCGCACGCTGACCGATTACCTTGAACGCCACCCTGAAGCGCTGCTGCGCGGCAAGCCGGAGCAAGAATGATGAAGCGCCTTTCTATCACCAGCCTCCTCGCCGGCGCGCTGACCGCGGCCGTGCTGGCCGGGTGCGCCTCGCCCGAGCCGCGCTACTACACGCTGGCGCAGGGCGCGGCCGCGCCGCTGCCGGCCACGACGACGCCGGCATCGACCAACACGCTATGGCTGGAAGTCGCGCCGGTGCGCGTGCCGGAGCGGCTCAACCGCCCGCAACTGGTGGTGCGCGATGGCGGCGACGCCGGCCTGCGCCTGCTGGACCTGGCGCGCTGGTCCGCGCCGCTGCCCGACGAGCTGCGCGACGCGCTGTCGCAGCGCCTGCAGGCCACGCTGGGCGCGGTCGACACCTACCAGCAGGGGATGTCCGACGTGCAGCCGCTGTACCGGATCACCACGGAAGTGCTGCGCCTGGATGCCGACGTGGGCCAGCGTGCCGGCGCCACCATCAACTGGACCGTGCGGCGGCTGCCTGACGGCAAGGTGGTCAGCGGCCGCACCCAGGCAGAGCTGCCGGCGCCCGGCGCGGTCGATGGCGTCGTGGCGGCGTACCGCGAGATCGTCGCCACCACGGCGGCCGATATCGCGGCCGGGGTGCTGTCGCTGCAGCGCTAGTCGTCGCCCCACGCGGCCGCGTCGCGCTCGCGGCGCGCGGCCGCTTCAGCCGCGCGCCGGTGAATCGCCTCGGCCATCGCCGCCAGGCACTCGGCCGCCCCACCCTGCACCAGCTTCGCCGAACACGCCAGCATCAGGTTCTTGCCCAGCCCGAAATCCTCCACCACGAAGCCGCGCGCATCCAGCGGCGCACCATCCTCGTCGGTGGCCACGGTGACGCGCTCGCGCAGCGTGCCCGCATCCGCGCTGTAGGCCCAGACCGGCTTCTGCAGCGCCACCGCAAAGCCCACCTCGAACGCGGTGCCGGAATCCGGCTCGCCCGGTCCGCGGAAATCGTCGAGGTTGGCCATCACCATGTCGGCGCGCCGCAGCAGCGCAAGATTGGCGTCATAGATCCAGCGCGCGGTGTCGGCGCCCGACAGGCCATCGGGCGCGGATTTGTCGAGCGGATACAGGCCGCTGAAGCCGTGCGCCGCGCACAGCGACTTGAGGTGCTCGCCCCAGGCGCGCGCATCCTTGCGAAAGACGTCGAAGCCAGCCAGGTAGATGGTTTTCATGGCACGTGAAGTGGGGCAACAGGGATCAGGATCGCAGCATAACCCGCCGCCCGCGGGCGCGATACCACCGGCCTGCATGAACATCGCGCAACTTGCGCGCGCACGCTTTGCCAGCTCCCTGCGCATGAGGGGCCCCTTGCGCTACCATTGCCCGTCCCCTCCTTGCATCCCGCATCCCATGCCTGCTCCCCAGATCCTCCAGGTCGGCCCGCTCGCGCCGCGGACCAATGCCACCCTGCAGCAACACTACGGCGCCGCCGCGCTGTGGCAGCAGGCCGATCCGATCGCGTGGACGCGCAGCGAGGGCCAGCAGGTGCGCGTGGTGGTGACCTCGGCGCGCCACGGCTGCAGCGCGGCGCTGATCGATGCGCTGCCGCGCCTGGAAGCCATCGTCAGCTTCGGCGTGGGCTATGACGCGATCGCGCTGGATGCGGCCCGCGCGCGCGGCATCCAGGTCAGCAACACACCCGACGTGCTCAACGACTGCGTTGCCGACCTGGCCTTCGGGCTGCTGCTGGACGCGGCGCGCGGCATCGCCCATGGCGACCGCTTCGTGCGCGCCGGGCGCTGGCCGCAGGGCGGCTTCCCGCTGACCACGCGCGTGTCGGGCAAGAAGCTCGGCATCCTCGGGCTGGGCCGCATCGGCGAGATCGTGGCGCGCCGCGCGCAGGGCTTCGACATGGAGATCGCCTACAACAACCGCCGCCCGCGCGAGGGCGCGCCGTGGCGCTTCGAGCCGGACCTGAAGGCGCTGGCGACATGGGCCGACTTCCTCGTGGTGGCCACCGTCGGCGGGCCGTCGACGGCCGGGCTGGTATCGCGCGAGGTCATCGACGCCCTCGGGCCCAGGGGCATCCTGGTCAATGTGTCGCGCGGCAGCGTGATCGACGAGGCGGCAATGGTCGAGGCTCTGGTTGACGGGCGCCTGGGCGGCGCCGGCCTGGATGTGTTCCAGGACGAGCCCAACGTGCCGCCCGCACTGATGGCACTGGACAATGTCGTGCTGGCGCCGCACATGGCCAGCGGCACGCATGAAACGCGCGCCGCCATGACCGCGCTGACGCTGCAGAACCTGGATGCATTCCTGGCTGACGGCAGAGTGCTGACGCCAGTGCTGTAGACGGCTACCGCCGTGCCTATACTGGATGCACCGGCTCCAGCCCACTCTGCGGGCCGGCGTCAGGAGGCATCATGGCACGCAAGTTTATCGATTGCCGCGAGTTCCCGAGCGACACCCACTGCACGGTGGCAATGAGCGCCGACAGCGAAGACGAACTGCTCGAAGCCGCGGTCCAGCACGCGGTAGCGGTGCACCAGCATCAGGACACCCCTGAGTTGCGCACCCAGTTGAAGTCATTGTTCAAGGATGGCATGCCGCCGGCGTGAAACCGGCACGGCTGGCGCCCGGGGGCGCCGGCTCCCACCACTGGGGCTCATTCGCAGTCCCTGATACAGCACTTAAGCCACGTCGAATACCCATGACGGCCGTCATGGCGCATCATTGACGTAGCGCTATATACAGACGTATATTGCGCGTGACAGTCCACCCGCACAGGCCTTGCCACACATGCCGGCTGGCCGATTCCCGAGGATTCCGATGTCTGCCCTCCGTTCCTGCCGCCGCGGGTTCCTGCTGGCCGCTTGCGTCGCCACGCTGGCGCTGGCCGCGCCGCCTGCCTTTGCCGCCGACCTGGTGGTGTCCGCGGCATCCAGCCTGACCAATGCCTTCAAGTCGCTGGCCGAGTCGTTCGAGCGCGCCCATCCCGGCACGCACGTGGTGCTGAACTTCGGCGCGTCCGACGTGCTGATGCAGCAGATCATCAAGGGCGCGCCGGCCGACGTGTTTGCCTCGGCCGACCAGGAGGCAATGAACAAGGCCGAGGCCGAGAAGGTGATCGCGCCGGCCTCGCGCCGCAACTTCGCCGCCAACCAGGTGGTGCTGATCGTGCCCGCGGACAGCAAGCTGGCCATCGCCTCGCTGCAGGACCTGACCCGCCCGGAAGTGAAGCGCATCGCCTACGGCAACCCGGCCTCGGTGCCGGTGGGCCGCTACACCCGCGGCGCGCTGGAAGCGGCCGGGCTGTGGGACGCCGTGGCCGCCAAGGGCGTGCCGGCGCAGAACGTGCGCCAGAGCCTGGACTACGTCGCGCGCGGCGAAGTCCAGGCCGGCTTCGTCTTTGCCACCGACGCCGCGGTGATGCCGGACAAGGTCAAGGTGGCCGTGCGCGTGCCAAGCCGCACGCCGGTGACCTACCCCATCGCCATCACCGGCCAGACGCGCCAGCAGAAGGAAGCGGCGCAGTTCGTCGACTACGTCGCCTCGCCGGAAGGCCAGGCCATCCTGTCGCGTTTCGGCTTCCAGAAGCCCTGACGGAACGCTGCGCGCACCATGGACGCCGTCTGGGTACCGCTGCTGCTGTCGCTGAAGGTGGCCGGCTGGGCCACCGCGCTGAATGCCGTGCTCGGCGTCGGCGCGGCCTGGGCGCTGGCGCGCTGGCGCTCGCCGCTGCGTGACGTGGTCGATGCGGTGCTGACGCTGCCGCTGGTGCTGCCGCCCACGGTGCTCGGCTATTACCTGCTGGTGCTGGTCGGGCGCCGTGGCATCTTCGGTGAGTGGCTGGCGCGCCTGGGCATCGAACTGGTCTTCACCTGGCAGGGCGCGGTGCTGGCCTCCACCATCGTCGCCTTCCCGCTGGTGCTCAAGTCAGCGCGCGCCGCCTTTGAAGGCGTGGACCATCAGCTGGAAAACGCCGCCCGCGTGCTGGGCGTGCCCGAAGCCGGCATCTTCTTCCGCGTCACGCTGCCGCTGGCCGCGCGCGGCATCATCGCCGGCGTGCTGCTGGCCTTTGCCCGCGCGCTGGGCGAATTCGGCGCCACGCTGATGATCGCCGGCAACCTGCCCGGACGCACGCAAACGCTGTCAGTCGCCATCTATGAGGCGGTGCAGGCCGGCGACGACAACACCGCCAACCTGCTGGTGCTGGTGACCTCCGTCACCTGCGTGCTGCTGCTGGTGGTCGCCGGGCGCCTGGTGCCGGCCGCCGCGCGCAATCCCGCTGAACTCTATGAACGCCGGCGCCTGCGCCCGCGCATCCGCTAAGCCGGGACCCGCCATGAGCATGCACGTCAGCATCCGCAAGCAGATGGTCTCGGCCGACCGCCACTTTGCACTGGATATCGATTTCGATTCGGCCAGCCGGCGCATTGCGCTATTCGGACCCTCGGGCGCCGGCAAGAGCCTGACGCTGCGCGCCATCGCCGGCCTGCTGGCACCGGACAGCGGCCGCATCGTGCTGAACGGCCGCACGCTGTTCGATGCCGACGCCGGCATCGACGTGCGCCCGCAAGAGCGCCGGGTGGCCTACCTGTTCCAGGAATACGCGCTGTTCCCGCACCTGACCGTGGGCCAGAACATCGCTTTCGGCCTGTCGCGCGGCTGGCGCAACCCGCGCCGCGGCGCCGTGCATCCGGAAGCGCAGCGCTGGATCGACGCCTTCGGCCTGGCCGACATCGTCGGCAACTACCCGGCGGAGATCTCCGGCGGCCAGAAGCAGCGCGTGGCACTGGCGCGCGCGCTGGTGGCGCAGCCCGACATCGTCTTGCTGGATGAACCCTTCTCCGCGCTCGACCCCGCGCTGCGCGCGCGCATGCGCGCGGAGTTGCGCACGCTGCAGGCCAGCCTGGATGTGCCGATGCTGGTGATCTCGCACGATCCCGCCGATGTCGAGGCGCTGGGCGACCACGTGCTGGAAATCCGCGAGGGCCGCATCTTCGGCAGCGGCACCAGCCGCCACCATCCGCCGGTCTACGCGCCGGTGTCGGCGCGCGTGGCCTGAGCCGCGCGCAGCAGGTCGACGTAAGCGCCTTCAATCAGGTTGGACGCGGGAATGCCCAGCCGCGCCAGCAATGCGTGGGCTTCGGCCACGCCGTTCTCCAGGCGCTCGTCTTCGGCCAGCACCACTTCCAATTCCAGGAAATCGCCAAGGTCCTCGACCCGGTCCAGGTGCACGCGCGTGCGGCCAGCCAGGTACAGCGTGCGCAGCTTGCGCACCCGCCCGCCCTCGCCATGCGCCGCGGCCAGCGCCGCGCGCAGGGTATCCGGCGATCGCGTCGGCGACAGGATATAGAAGCTCTCCTTCGGCCCCGCCTCGTCGGCACGCGCATAGAAGATCAGCTCGCCGCGGTCGGGCGCAAACTCGCGCAGCTTGAGCCGGCCGTTGACACAGGGGAAGAAGGTATCGTCCTGGCGGATGTATTCGGGACCGCTGTCGGCCAGCGCTGCCGCATGCGGCAACACGGCTTCGATACTGTCAATGCGGGCCTTGATCTCGACGTTTCCTGGCATGCGTCTGTCTCCTTGCAATCAGCCCAGCAGCAGCCGCGCGGCAATCACCCACATGGTGATGCCGATCACCACTTCCAGCACCTGCCACGCACGCGACCGCGCAAACACCGGCCGCAGCAGCGCCGCGCCATAGCCCAGCGAAAAGAAGAACAGGAACGACGCGGTCATGGCACCCG
The DNA here is from genome assembly GCF_058787995.1 of Cupriavidus sp. FW305-27. Lineage (NCBI taxonomy): Bacteria > Pseudomonadati > Pseudomonadota > Betaproteobacteria > Burkholderiales > Burkholderiaceae > Cupriavidus > Cupriavidus sp. FW305-27. Next base: position 7,879 of record NZ_JBYTAG010000047.1, on the reverse strand, counting down.
CGGCGAACTCGCGCGCGTTCCCTGCGAACTGCGTCGACACCGAACCGATCAGCATCACCGTATCGAGATACACATGTGGATTGAGCCAGGTGAACGCCAGGCACACCGCCAGCGCGGCCCCAAGCGGCCGCGGCGCGGCGTCGCTGGGATCCAGCACCGCGTTCGAGCGCCACGCGGCCAGGAAGCTGCGCGCGCCATACCAGATCAGGAAAGCCGCGCCGCCGTAGCGCATCGCCGCACCCAGCCAGGGCAGCTCGCGGATCATCACGGCAAAGCCGGAAACGCCCAGCAGGATCAGCAGCGCATCGGAAAGCGCGCACACCAGGCAGACCCAGAACACATGCTCGCGCCGCAACCCTTGTCGCAGCATGAAAGCATTCTGGGAACCGATGGCAAGAATCAGGGAAAGACCGAGGGAGAAGCCGGCCAGGGCGGCGTGCATTGGATGTGGAACGGCTGTTTTTTTGGGTGGCTATTATTGCACGCCGGGGGCAGCCGCCATGCCCGCCCATCTTCCCATTCCTGCCGCAGGACTACCTCACGCCACTACACCCAGGATCACGCTTGACGCCTTGAACACCGCCAGCGCAGCCACCCCCACCTGCAGCCCCAGCGCTTCCACACTGCCATTGGTCACGATCGCCGCAACCGTACCGCCGCCGTCGAGTTCGATCACCACCTCGGCATTCACCGCACCCGGCATCACGCGCGACACCACGCCCGGCAGCTGGTTGCGCGCCGACAGCCGCATCCCCGGATCGGGCAGCCCCACCAGCACCGAAGATGCCTTGATCAGCGCAAACGCCTCCGCGCCCTCGGCCAGGGCCAGCGTCTCGACGCTTTCATGCGTGATGGTGGCAACGATCTGCTGCCCGCCGGGCAGTTCCAGCACGACCTCGTCATTGACCGCGCCGCCGCGCACGCTGGCCACGCGCCCGAACAGCTTGTTGCGTGCACTGGTCTTGATCATCATTCGCCTCATCAGGTGGATATCGTCGGCCGCCCCCTCGCCCAAGAGCGACAGCTGTGCGACAAAGCGCTGGTGTTCGCCTTCCAGCGCACGATAGGTGCGGATCAGTTGCTCGCCGCGCGCGGTCAGGTGCGTGCCGCCGCCGCCCTTGCCCCCGGCGGCGCGCACCACCAGCGGCTCGCCCGCGCTGTTGTTCATGGCATCGATGGCGTCCCACGCGGCCTTGTAGCTGATGCCGACCGCGCGCGCGGCTGCGGTGATCGAGCCGTGTTCGCCGATGGCGGCGAGCAGCGCGATGCGGTCCTTGCCGCCCCAGTCTTGCGAGCCGGAGCGGAACCAGATGGCTCCCTGAAGTTCAAGCATGGATGTCGGGTGCCGGTGGCCGGCACCGCAATGGAGTCCGAGACGCGGCTATGGTAATCCGAATTGCGGATCGGTCCGGCGCACTCAGTCCTGGTGCGCGGCCTCATCCCCCTTGGCTGAGTCGGCAACCTCGCGCGGATGACCCGTCCCCATCACTTCGGCGACTTCGCGATAGCGCCCCAGCCGCTCGCCTGACAGCGGGCCGCCGACCGTCATCACGCGATGCGCCGCCACCATCAGCTTGCGGCGGGTCTCGCGGTCCGGCACCAGTGCCGGCAGCGCCCGGATCGCGCGCTGCGGATCCAGCCTGACGATAAAGCTCTGCTGGCGCACCGCGGTCTTGAACGCGGCCAGGTCGGCCTGGCCGCCGGATTGCCCGGTGGCTTGCTGCTGTTCGCGCGCGATACGACGCAGCAGGTTGAACGGCCGCTCCTCGATGGCGCTGGGGCGATCGGCAACGTAGGCCAGCACGCGCACAAAGGCCTCCAGCGTGCCACCCTGCCCGATCGCCGCCTCGGCATCATGCAGCCGGCGCGCGGCCAGCTCCTTGCGCAGCGCCACAGTCACGGGCGACTCCAGGTTGACCGGCGCCGGCGCGCGCAGCCCCACCAGCGCCGCCATCGCCGGCGAAGCGTAGATCGCCTCGAAGGCCCGCTCGTACCAGGCATCGCGCAGGTCGCGGAACTGGTCGAGCGCGCTGACGATCTGCGCCGAGGCCGCGTGCTCCAGCGTCAGCAGCGGATTGTCCGCCGATACCGGCGCGCGATGCTCGCGCACCAGCGGCGCCAGCGCGCCGATCCACGCCATCCATGGGTTCACGTCGGTCGCCAGCTCGCGCTCCAGCCGCGCGGGATGCAGCGCGCGCAGCCACTGCGCGCTCAGTTCGTTGGACATGGCGCGTACCCACGGCGAGGCGAAGGTGTCGTAGATATGCTGGTTGACCTCGGCCACGCGCCGCACCACCTCGAAGGCGCGCTCGTCGTCGCGGCCGTCGTCCAGCGCCAGGATGTCGGCAATGCCGCGGCGCTCGAAGCGCATCAGGTAGCGCCCTTCGACCAGGTCGCGGTGCCGCAGGTCGGGCGCGACGTCTTCGATCTTCGCCTCGTACAGGCCCGGCGGCAGCACGTCGATCAGGTCCAGTGCGCAGAACAGTTCGCTGTGCTCGCGGTTGGCCACGCCCGCGGAGACAAAAATGCCGAGGTGGCCCACGGTCGGGTGCAGGCAGTAGACGATCACCTGGTCGTTGGCGACCAGTTCCTCATCGCTCGCGTACAGGTCCGGGATCCAGTTCAGCGCCTGCTGCGGCGGCGTAATGTTGTCTCCCCAGGAGGCAAAGATGATCACCGGCGAGCGCACGTTGCGCAGGTCCACCACGGTCTTGCCGTCGGTGCTGCGCACCTCGCCCGCGGTGAGCCGGTTGCCGACGAACAGCTTCTGCACGATCCAGTCGATCTCGGCGCGGTTCATCAGGAAGTGGCCACCCCACCAGCGCTCGAAGTCGAGGAAGCGCGGGCCTTCGGTGTCGGCCTTCGCATAGACGTCGTAGAGCTTCTCCCACAGTGTATTGGCGGGATTGAGCTGTTCGAAGTTCTCCACCAGCCAGGCGCCGTCGAAGCGGCCATTGCCCAGGTCAGCAATCAGCGAGGCCAGCCACGAACCGCCCAGCAGGCCGCCGCTGTAGCGCATCGGGTTGCGCCCGCGCACGCCGGACCAGTACGCCAGCGGCGCGCCGGCCAGCAGCAACGGGCCGGTGCGCTCCGGCGCCACCGCGGCCAGCATCATCAGCGCCCAGCCAGCCTGGCAGTTGCCGATGATGAAGGGCTTGCCCGGTGCATCCGGGTGGCGCTCGCCAACGATCTGCAGGAAGGCAGCCTCGGCGCGCGCCACCGATTCGATGGTCTGGCCCGGGCAGGGCTCGTAGAAGAAGGTGATGAAATAGCACGGATGACCGGTGCGCAGCGCGATGCCGATCTCGCTGTCGGCCTTGAAACCGCCGATGCCCGGGCCGTGGCCTGCGCGCGGGTCGATCACCACGAAGGGGCGCAGGGCGGGATCTGTCGGGCTGTCCGCCGGCGGCACGATGCGCAGCAGCGCGTAGTTGGCGGGTTCAGGCAGCTGGCGGCCATCGGCCAGCAGTTCGTGCTCGAACACCAGCACGGGCGGCATGCCCTCAAGCTCATGCTCGGCGGACTCGTTGCCGCGCTGGCGCAGGATGTCGAGCAGCAGCACGGTGCGCTGCCAGGCGTCCAGGGCGTATTCCAGCGCCGGCTGTGCCAGTGCCGCGAACGGGTTGGCGTGCGCGGACAGACTGGTAGCGGTCGAGGTGGCGCTGCTGTCCCGCGGCAGGTCGGCGCGTTCGCGTGCGGTCATTCCACTCCCCTGGTTGGCGCCCCGTCCGGCGTATCCGCGCGCTTGGCGGCGCGGCCGGAGTGACGCATGTTGCTCTGCAACAAAACCAAGCGTACCAGCCGCTGCCCTGCGGTGCAACCCAGAGACTGGTTGCGCGCAATGCCACACTGTTAGCGCACCGCGCGGTCATCGACTGGAAAGAATCGTCGCCTATACTGGCGCAGGGCACTTTGCGCACCGCAGCAATCGCGCACCCGCGCGCGGCCGGCGCCAGGCTCGACGCAATGACGCGGGCCGGGTACCCTAGCCGCTGCCTCGCTTACGGAACATCGTCATGACCGCTGCCTCGCCTGCCACGTCCGCCATGTCCGAACTTGCCGCGCCCGCCGCAGACGCGCCGGACAAGTACGCCACGCTGCTGGCGCGCTGCGCGGGGCTGCCGCCCATCCCAACCGCGGTGGCGCATCCGTGCGACGCCGCCTCGCTGGGCGGCGCGCTGCAAGCGGCGGAACTGGGCCTGATCGTGCCGATCCTGGTGGGCCCTGCCGCGCGCATCCGGCAGGTGGCGGCAGAGCACGGCATGGCGCTGGGCAACACCATCGTCATCGACACGGCGCACAGCCACGCCTCGGCCGAACGCGCGGTCGAAGCCGTGCGCGCCGGCGACGCCGAACTGCTGATGAAAGGCAGTCTGCATACCGACGAACTGCTGCACGCCGTCACCGCCACGGCCAGCGGGCTGCGCACCGGGCGGCGCCTGTCGCACGTGTTCGCGATGGACGTGCCGCGCTACCACAAGCCGCTGTTCATCACCGATGCGGCGGTCAACATCTTCCCCACGCTCAATGAGAAGGCCGATATCTGCCGCAATGCCATCGACCTGCTGCGCGTGCTGGGCATCGAGCGGCCCAAGGTGGCGATCCTGTCGGCAGTGGAAACCGTCACCGACAAGATCCCCTCCACCATCGACGCCGCGGCACTTTGCACCATGGCACGGCGCGGCCAGATCACCGGCGGCATGCTGGACGGCCCGCTCGCCTTCGACAACGCCATCAGCCGCGAAGCAGCCATCACCAAGGGCATCGACTCCGACGTGGCCGGCGACCCCGACATCCTGCTGGTGCCGGACCTGGAAGCGGGCAATATGCTGGCCAAGCAGCTGACCTTCCTGGCCGGCGCCGAAGCCGCCGGCATCGTGCTGGGCGCGCGCGTTCCCATCATCCTCACCAGCCGGGCCGACAGTGTGCGCGCGCGCATCGGCAGCTGCGCCATTGCCGTGCTGCTGGCCCATGCGCGCCGCAGCGCCGCAGCCGCGGCGCAGGTCTGAGCCATGCCCGTGCAGCCCTTGCGCAACCACTTGGGAGTCCATCCAGCGTGCCCGCCATCCACCCCGCCGTGCATCCCGTCATCCTCGTTGTCAACGCCGGCTCATCCAGCGTCAAGGTCTCGGTCTACGCCGTGCCCGACGCCGCGCATGGCAATGCCGACATCAACCCGGTGCTGAGCGCGCACGGCCAGATCGAGGGCATCGGCGTGGCGCCGCGCCTGACCGCGCGCATGGCCGACGGGCGCGTGGTCGCCGACGAGACCTTCCCGCAGGCCCAGGTGGCCGACCACGACGCCGCCTTCCGCCTGGTGCGGCTGGTACTGAGCGTGGGCCTGCGCGACAACCCGCCGGTGGCGATCGGCCATCGCGTGGTGCATGGCGGTGCCGACTATGCGCAGGCCGTGCGCATCGACGACGAGGTGATCGCAAAGCTGGAAGCGCTGGTGCCGCTGGCACCGCTGCACCAGCCGCACAACCTGACTGCAATCCGCGCGGTGCGCGAGGCTGTGCCGGACCTGCTGCAGGTGGCCTGCTTCGACACCGCCTTCCATGCCGGCCACGACGTGCTGGCGCAGCTGATGGCGCTGCCCTACGCGTACTACGAGCGCGGCATCCGGCGCTATGGCTTCCACGGGCTGTCGTACGAGTACATCGCGCGCCGGCTGCGCCAGGTCGCGCCCGACCTGGCCGAGGGCCGCGTGATCGTGGCCCACCTGGGCAACGGCGCCAGCCTGTGCGCCATGCGCGACGGCCGCAGCGTGGAAAGCACCATGGGCCTGACCGCGCTCGACGGCCTGCCCATGGGCACGCGCTGCGGCTCGGTCGATCCCGGCGCACTGCTGTGGCTGGCGCAGCAGGGCATGAAGCCGGCCGAGATCCAGACGATGCTGTACCAGGAATCCGGGCTGAAGGGACTGTCAGGCGTGAGCAGCGACATGCGCGCGCTGCTGGCCAGCGATGCGCCGCGCGCGCGGCTGGCGCTGGACTTCTATGCCTACCGCGCCGCGCAGGAGATCGGCAAGCTCGCCACCACGCTGGGCGGCCTTGACGCGCTGGTGTTCACCGCGGGCATCGGCGCCAACTCGCCGCCGGTGCGCGCACGCATCTGCGAACACCTGGCGGGGCTGTTCGGCATCGCGCTCGACGGTGGCGCCAACGGCGAGAACAGCCAGCGCGTCAGCCGCGACGACAGCCGCGTGCCGGTGCTGGTGCTGCCGACCGATGAAGAAGGGATGATTGCGCTGAACACCGCCCGCATCCTGCGCGAATGCGGGCAGCTCTGAGTCAGCCTGCCAGGTAGTGCCCGCGCAGCTGCGCGACGTCCACTTCGAGCGCGTCGCGCAGGTAGTTGTCGACGCTGCCCCAGCCCGCGTCGATGGCCTGCATCGACGCATCGAGATAGCTGGCGCGGACTTCCAGCAGCGGCGTCATCACCGCGGGGGCCACGCCAAGCCCGGCCATGCGCGCCAACGCAGTCTGGTTGAACTGCGCATTGCGCTGGTTCGACTCCAGGTAGTTGGCCAGGATATCGTCCTGCGCCACGCCCAGCGCCGCCAGCAACAGCAGTGCGGCAAAGCCGGTGCGGTCCTTGCCGGCGGTGCAGTGGAACAGCAGCGTCTTGCCGCCTTGCGCGGTACGCATGAAGCCGGCAAAGGCCTCGCGGTAGCGCACCGGGAAGTCGCCGTAGACCTCCAGCATGAAGGCATCCATCTGTGCCGGCGTGCTGGCGCGCAGGCGCGGCATCAGCACATCCATCGCCATGCTGCCCTCCAGCACGGGCGCCGCCACCCAGTGGAAGCGCTGGCCGAAGGCGGCCTCTTCAGGCGACTTCTCGCCGGGCGAACGGAAATCCACCACCATGTCGAGCCCGAGCGTCTGCAGCCGCTCCAGGTCCGCCGCGCTGGCCAGCGCGGGGTTGCCGCTGCGGTACAGGCGCCCCTGGCGCACGCGGCGTCCGCCCGCGCCGGCCAGGCCGCCCAGGTCGCGCGCATTGCTGATGGTGTCGAATGCCAGGTCATGCCGGCCCTGCACGCTGGCCGCGGCCGGAGCCTGCGGCACGACGGCATGGGCGGACAGGCATCCTGCGCGTTGAAGCCACTTGATCATTGTTCTTTCCTGATTGTCCTTGCGATGCAGGCCGATGCTGTGCCGGCGCTTCAGCGCGCGCGGTACGCCGGCACATGCCAGCGCAGGTGGCAGCCGGCGATATAGCGCCGGTCCAGCCGCGCCACCAGCTTCCACACCGTCAGCGCACTGGCATCGATATCGACCCACGCCCACGGGTGCTTCGGGTCGCCCGCTTCCACCAGTTCCACCGAACGGATCTTCGCATACCGCGCCAGCGCCTCGCGCAGTGCCGCCGCGTCCAGGCCTGCTTTCAGTCCACGTACTAAAACCTTCATGGTCGGCTCCAATTATTTCAGATCACTCCCGCTCATGCATCACCCGGCCGGGGTCATGGTGGCGCGCTTGCGCACACACCGCCGCCAGACCTTATGTGGCGAGCTTCTCACTGGTATGACGCCTGCTGCGGCGCGGGTATCCATTGATCACACGTGGACTTGATCTTGCTCATGGCGGGCGGAAATAGCTTGGAATCGCCCTCGACAGGGCCGGCTGCCGGTCGGAAAATTCCTATCATGTCGAACGCGGCGGCCACGCCAGCAGCGAGGCCGCTCCGGGCACACCGCACACGGATGCCGTCTCGCGACCGACACCTGCCTGTCCTGCCGGCCGCGCTGTGCCAGCGCCGGCGCGCCGCACTGTCTGCCGAGAGCCGTCCGAGCCAGGTGCACCCGGGTACCGAGCAGGATCACCAACCCAAAGGATGCCGGCAATGACAGATACTTCCGCCTCCCCCCCTTCCGCCC
>NZ_JBYTAG010000046.1:47914-62722 GCF_058787995.1 Cupriavidus sp. FW305-27 | reverse complement strand
GCGGGACTGGGTGGGCAAGGTAAAGGGGCGAACCGGAATAATAATGTTCGATGGCTATTGGACGCGTGACGGAGAGGTGGCAGGGAATGCTAGCGGAGGCCATATCGATTTATGGAATGGAGAAAGGCTCACAGGCTTTGGTACTGGTCTAAGAGTAAGTTTGAATATTGTGGTTCCGGGTATTTGGTCAGATTTTCGCAACTCGAAAACAATTCTTTTCTTCCCCGTAAAATGAAGATACTGAGAGCAGTCATCGGCGCTATGACTGGTGCTGTCCTGGCTACGCTTGCTGCTTGGGGCGGGTTATATCTCTTCGGCGTTGTAGTTTTGCGCGGGACAGGAAGTTTGTTCGACACGAATCAGCATGCAGCGAATCTGTTCTTTGTTGGCTGGTTCGTGTCTATGGTCGCAGCCTCATTAATTGGTGGATGGCTTGGGTATTCATCCGGGCGAAAATAGGGCACACATCCACTATTTTTCAAGCGTATACATGCGCCGCGCCATGATTCCATCATGGCGCGGCGCTGTTCGAGCACGGTGGCCCTATCTTACAAATGGGAGAGGGGAGAAAACACCCGCGAACTCAAGCCTTGGCCAATGCCATCGGCGCACCCGCCGCGACTGCCACCCTCGCGCCGAGATGCTGGTCGACAACCCCTGCCACCATATCCGCCGTCACCGCCGACAAAGTCCACCCCAGGTGCCCATGCCCGGTGTTGTAGAAGATGCATGCCGCACGCCCGCGCCCCACGCGCGGCAGCATATCCGGCATCATCGGCCGCAGCCCGGCCCAAGGCACCACGCTGCGCGTGCTGACGCCGGGGAAGCACTGCTGCACCCATTCCACCAGCGGGCGGATGCGGTCGGCGCGGATATCGCGGTTGTAGCCGTTGAACTCGGCGGTGCCGGCCACGCGGAAGCGGTCGTCGCCCAGGCGGCTGGTGACCAGCTTGGTTTCGTCGTCGAGCAGGCTGACCACCGGTGCGGCGGCGCGGCTGGCCTCATCGGTCAGGTTGACCGTGATTGAATAGCCCTTGACCGGATAGATGTTGACGCGGTCGCCCAGCCCCGCGGCCAGTGCGCGGCTGGCGGTGCCGGCGCAGATCACGGCGCCGTCGAAGGTGGAGGTGGCCGTGTCGGCGCCGTCCTGCACGGTCACGGTGGCGCGCCTGCCGTCGGTCTTCACCGCCCGCACGTCCTGGCCGTACAGGCAGCGCACGCCCAGCCGATCGATGGCTGCGGCCAGGCCGCTGGTGAACTTGTGGATGTCGCCGGTGGAATCGCTCTCGGTGAAGTAGCCGCCGTAGTACGAGCCGGCCAGCGTCGGCTCGATCGCGCGCATCTCCTCGGGCGTCACGGCGCGCCGTTCCAGCCCGCCCTGCGCCAGCAGTGCCGAGACCCGGCCGGCATGCTCGAAGCCGGTCTTGTCGCGGTAGATATGGAGGATGCCTTCCTTCTTCAGGTCGAAATCGATGCCTTCCTGCGCCGCCCAGGCGAACAGGTGCTCACGCGCCGCGATGGCCAGGCGCGCGGTCTCGATGGTGTTGCGGCGGTAGTGGGGGATCGCGGCGATGAACTCGGCGAACCAGGACAGCTTGTGCCAGCTGGGCCGGGGATTGACCAACAACGGGGCGTCGTTGCGCAGCATCCATTTCATGCCCTTGACGAGGGTCGACCAGTGGGTCCAGACCTCGGCGTTGGAGGCCGACAACTGGCCGCCGTTGGCGAACGAGGTCTCCATGGCGGCATAGCGGTGCCGTTCGAACAGCGTGACGGAGAATCCGCGCCGGGCCAGCGCGTAGGCCGTGGTGACACCCGTGATGCCACCGCCGATGACAGCGATTGATTTCATGATCTGCAGGTTCCAGGAACGTCGATGGTGGGAGCCCGGACGCAATATGCGTGGCGGACGCCCCCTCTGTTCTGGACCTGAGAGATTCACGCCACCCGGCCGCGAGGGCGGGGCGCGCTTGCTCCTTCGGTATGCCGGCGGACGATAGCGTCCGGCATTCTTCAGAGTGCACTGACTGGTGATGCCGGTCCTTTTGCCTGAGAGTTTCCGGGGCGGTTGCTCCTTCGGCGCTGTCCGCGGCGGGCACCGCGACAGTCTCTCCCTGCATCACATTGGCTTGACGCCAATCCGGGCAATGTAGTGACAAGGCTCGACGTTGGATATGCGGGTTAACGCTTAGGCAGCCTGCCGCCCGCGTCGCTATGTCGCATCGGCCTGCGCCCCCGTGCCCCATAAAATGTCAGCGCTCGCTCTCGGGGAGAGGCGCCGTATGCTGCGCTCAGGTGGAGTGAGTCGAAAAAGACGACAACAAGGTTTTCCAGTGAAGAAGAATCGCATTGCACTGGCCGTTTCGGCGGTGCTGATGGGCCCCGCCGTCGCCGCCGCCCAGGTGGTGGACGCGCCCGAGCCGCTGCAGGAGGTGGTGGTCTCGGCCAAGTCGGAGCGCGCCGAGACGCCGGCCATACCGCCCAACACGCCCTCGCCGGCCTACGGCATCAGCCGCCGCCGCATGGCCGACTTCAATGTGGTGAACACGGAAGACGCCCTCAAGTACGCGCCCAACCTCGCCGTACGCAAGCGCTTCATCGGCGATATGAATTCGATCATCTCGGTGCGCAGCACCAGTTCGCGCCAGTCGGCGCGGGGGCTGGTCTATGCGGACGGCCTGCTGCTGTCCAACCTGCTGGGATCGGACTTCAGCTTCCCGCCGCGCTGGTCGCTGGTCAACAGCGCCGAGATCGAGCGCATGGATGTGCTGTACGGCCCGTATTCGGCGCTGTATCCCGGCAACTCGCTGGGCGCGACGGTGCTGATCACCACGCGCACGCCGGAGAAGTTCGAGGGCGATGCCAGCGTGCAGCTGTTCACGCAGCGCTTCAGCCTGTATGGCACGCACGACAACTTCAACGGGGTCCACGCCAACGCCTATGTGGGCGACCGCGTCGGCCCGTTCTCGTGGCTGGTCAGCGTGGACCGGCAGGACAGCAAGAGCCAGCCGCTGAGTTTCTATACCGCGGCGCGTTCCACGGCCCGTGCCACTTCCGCCGACAAGCCGGTCACCGGCGCGCACTTCGACCAGGACCAGACCGGCCGCGAGCGCGTGGTGATGGGCGTGAACAGCGAGGGCGTCACGCATACCGTGCAGGACCAGCTCAAGCTCAAGCTCGGCTACGACATCACCAATACCCTGCAGGCGCAGTTCACCGCGGCCTACTGGCAGCAGGACCGCTCCAGTGCCACCGGCAGCTACCTGCGCGATGCCGATGGCAATGTTGTGTCGAGCGGTCCCGTGAATATCGGCGGTTATCGCTATGTGATTCCCGCCAACGCCTTCGCCCCGAGCAATGGCGAGGACGCGCGCTGGCTCTATGGCCTGTCGCTGCGTACGCGCAATGAGACCGGCTGGAATTTCTCGGGCGTGGCGTCGCTGTTCGATGTCAGCAAGGACATCAGCCGCAGCGCCAACACCGTCGGCAGCGGGCCGGGCACGGTGACCTATGGCGACGGCACCGGCTGGCGCACGCTCGACCTGAAGGCCGACTACCGGCCGCGGCAGCTGCAGGGCGGGCACTGGGTCACGTTCGGCTACCACTATGACAATTACCGGCTGAGCAACACCACCTACAACACCTCGGACTGGCAGGCGGCCACCATCAGCGCCTTCAACAACGCCTTTGCCGGCAAGACCGAGACCCAGGCGCTGTATGCGCAAGACGCCTGGTACTTTGCCGAGGACTGGAAGCTGATCCCCGGCGTGCGCTACGAACACTGGCGCGCCTATGACGGCAGCCGCAGCCAGCCCGGCGTGGATATCGGCTACCCGGTGCGCAGCGAATCCAACTGGTCGCCCAAGCTGGCGCTGGAGAAGGCATTCGGGCAGGACTGGCTGGGCCGGTTGTCGCTGGGCCAGGCCTATCGCTATCCGACTGTCAGCGAGCTGTTCCAGGGCCGCATCACCGGGACCGCGTTGATCAACAACGATCCCAACCTGCAGCCCGAGCGGTCGTTCTCGAAGGACCTGACCTTCGAGCGCACGCTGGATTCGTCGTACTTCCGGGTCTCGGTGTATGAGGACGATATCCGCGATGCCCTGGTCAGCCAGACCAACACCACGGTATTCCCGACTGTCACCAGCTTTCAGAACGTCGACCGCGTGCGCACCCGCGGCATCGAGCTGGCCTATGACGCGCGCGATGTGTTCGTCAGCGGCTTCGACCTGTCGGCCAGCGGGGCCTACAACCATTCGAAGACGCTTGAGAACGCCAACAACCCGGCCTCGGTGGGCAAGTACTTCTACCGCATCCCCAAGTGGCGGGCCAACCTGATGGGCACCTATCGCATCACGCCGGCCTGGGCCGGCACGCTGGCCATGACCTATTCGGGGCGGCAGTACAATACGCTCGACAATTCCGACGTCAACCCCGACACCTTCGGCGGCACCAGCAGCTTCCTGACCTTTGACGTCAAGCTGACGTACCGGCCCGCGAAGAACGTGCGCCTCGGGCTTGGCATCGACAACCTCACCGACCAGCGCTACTACGTCTATCACCCGTATCCGGGCCGGACGTTCTACGCCGAGGCGAAACTCTCCTTCTGAGCACGTGAACAGGCTGACCACAACCATGCAAGGCGTTCGCCCCGGTTTCCGCTTGATCGTTGCCGGGCTGATGATGGCCGGTGCCGCGCTGGCCGCGACCGCGCAAACGCACGGCGATCACAGCGGCCACGGCGCGCAGGCCAAGGCCGCGAAGATGAGCGAGCTGGGCACCGGCGCCGCGTTCGATCGAAACGGCAAGCTATGGGTCGCCTACAAGGACGGCCCTTACGTCGCGGTACGTGCATCGACCGATTACGGCCGCAGCTTCGGGCCGGCGCAGCATGTCAACAGCGTGCCGGAGCAGGCCGCCGCCGATCACGAAAGCCGGCCCAAGGTCGCCACCGGGCGCGACGGCGAGATCTTCGTCACCTGGACCCAGCCGCTGCCCAAGCCGTGGACCGGCTTTATCCGCTTTGCGCGTTCCACCGATGGCGGCAAGTCCTTCGCCGAACCGCTGACGGTGCATGCCAACCGCGACCAGATCGCCCACCGCTTCGACGCCATCGCGGTGGACAATGCCGGGCGCGTCTTCGTCAGCTGGATCGACAAGCGCGACGTGGTTGCCGCCGAGGCGCGCAAGCAGCCGTACGCCGGCGCCGCGGTCTACTACGCGGTCTCGGCCGATCACGGCAAGACCTTCCAGGGCGACTACAAGGTCGCCGACCAGTCGTGCGAATGCTGCCGCATCGCGCTGTCGCCCACGCCCGACGGCAAGATGCTGGCGCTGTGGCGCCATGTATTCCCGCCCAACGCGCGCGACCACGCGCTGGCGCTGCTGGGCACCGACGGCAAGGCCACGCCGGTGCAGCGCGCCACCTTCGACGACTGGCGCATCGATGCCTGTCCGCACCACGGCCCCGGCGCTTCGGTGGCGCCCGATGGCACGGTGCACATGATCTGGTTCAACGTGCGCGAAGGCAAGCCCACGGTCTCGGTGGGGCGCTGGAAGGACGGCAAGCTGCAGGCACAGCGCCCGCTGGATGATCCGCGTGCGCAGCATGCCGACATCGTCGCGCTGAACGACAACGAGATCGCGGTGGCCTGGAAATCGTTCGACGGCCGGCAGACACGGCTGTCCGCCATGCTGTCGCACGATGGCGGCAAGACCTGGCAGACGCGCAAGCTGGCCGGCACGGAGCGCGACTCGGACCAGCCGCACCTGCTGCAGCACGCCGGCCGCGCCTACGTGCTGTGGCGTACCGATGCCGAGGGCTTCCAGGTGTTCCCGCTGGGCAAGGAGGGCGCATGATGCCATCCCGCCGCAAGCTGCTCGCCGCTGCAGTCCTGACCCTGGCGATGACTGCCGCCAATGCCGGCAGTCAACCGGCCGAGCGCGTTGCCGTGTTCGCATCGGCCAGCGCCGCCCAGCTCGCAGCCAGCCAGCAGGGCAAGCCCTTTGTGCTGGTGGTGTGGTCGCTCGACTGCGTCTATTGCAAGCGCAACTTCGACACCATCGGCAAGCTGCGCGCGCAGCATCCAAACCTGCGCGTCGTCACGCTGGCGACGGACAACCCCGACGCGCTGCCACAGGTGCAGCAACTGCTCCAGCGCGTCAGGCTCACGCGCAACGCGTGGGTGTTCGGGCACGAGCCGCAGGAGCGGCTGCGCTATGCGGTCGATCCGGACTGGATGGGCGAGATGCCGCGCACCTACTTCTATCGCGCCGATGGCCAGCGGCAGGGCGTGTCCGGCGTGATCAGCGACGCCGACTGGGACAAGCACCTGCGCTGGGCTGGCATCGCCGGCTAAGGCTGTGCCGGGAGCGGCTGTCCGCTCAATCCGGCTTGATCCCGGCGCGCGCAATGATGGGCTTCCAGCGCTGCTGTTCCTGCGCGATAAAGCGCGAGAACTCGGCCGGCGTGCCGCCCACGACAATCGCCGCATCCGCGCTCAGGCGCTCGACCGAGGTCGGGCTTTTCACGGCTTTTGCGGTGACGTCCGCCAGCTTGTCGGCGGCCGCCTGCGGCAGCGATGCCGGCGCCAGCAGTCCGTACCACTGCGTCATTTCGAAGCCGGGATAGCCCTGTTCCGCGACCGTAGGCACGTCAGGCAGCTGGGCAATGCGCTGGGTCGTGCCGGTGGCGATGCAGCGCACCTTGCCGGCCTTGATGAACTGGATGATCGCCGGCGCGCCGACCGCGGCCGCATCCAGCCGTCCGGACAACAGGTCAGTGATCTGCGGGCCGCTGCCGCGATACGGCACATGGGTGATGAAGGTGCCGCTCGCGGCTTTCAGGTATTCAAAGGCCAGGTGGCCGGCGCTGCCGTTGCCGGCCGAACCGTAGTTCAGCTTGCCAGGCTTGCTCTTGGCCAGCGCCACGAACTCCTTCAGGTTCTTCGCGGGCACGTCGGGGTGGACCACGTACAGGCTCGGCACCTTGGACAGCAGCGAGATCGCGCGGAAGTCCTTGACGGGGTCGTAGGGCAGCTTCGGGAAGATAAACGGATTGACCGCCAGCGTGCCGATATGGCCGAGGATCAGCGTGTGGTTGTCATCGGCGCGCGCGACTTCGGCCATGGCGATATTGCCGGCCGCGCCGGGCTTGTTCTCGACGAAGACTGACACGCCTAGCAGCTTGGTCAGCTCCGCCGCGGTGGAGCGCGCCACGATCTCCGAGCTGCCGCCCGGCGCGAACGGCACCACCAGCCGGATCGGCTTGGCCGGCCAGGCCTGTGCGCGGGCCAGTGTTGGTGCCAGCGCGCACGCGCCCAGCGCGGCGGTGGTCTTGAGCAGATGGCGGCGAAGGGGATTTATCGGGGTCATGTATTTCTCCTCAAAGTTCTGTAGCTGGGCCGTGGTGGGGCAGAGTCGGTGCCAATTGGTGCTATTCGGGCTTGATGTTGCCGTCCCGGATGACCTTGGCCCATAGCCGGGCCTGCCCGTCGATGAATTGCCGTGCCTGTGCTGGCGGCGCAGCCACGACCTCGCCGCCCAGCTCGGCCACGCGTTGCCGGATCTCGGGGCTGGTCATGACTTTCCGCAGGGCGTCGGCGAGCTTCGCTGCGATCGGGTCCGGCGTTGCGGCGGGCAGGAAGGCCGCGTTCCATTCATAGACCTCGTAGCTCGCCACGCCGGCTTCCTGCATGGTGGGCACGGACGGCAATGCCTGGGTGCGGGCATGGCTGGTCACCGCCAGCGGCTTCAGCTTGCCGGCCTTGATGTGCTGCAGGCTCGAAGCGACGTTGGCAAAGAACAGCGGCACCTGGCCGGCGATGACATCGGTCATGGCGGGGCCGCCGCCCTTGTAGGGCACATGCAGTAGATCGACCCCCGCGCGCTGCTCGAACAGCACGCCGGCCAGATGCTGCGCCGAGCCATTGCCCGAGGACGCAAAGGCGACCGAGCCTGGCTTTTGCCTGGCCATGGCCAGGACGTCGCTGACCTTGCTGGCGGGGAAGCCCGCCGTGGCCACCAGCACGTTGGGATAGCGCGCCAGCACGCCGACCGGCCGGAAGGCCTTGTCCGGATCGTAGGGCAGGCGCGGATAGAGGCTGGGATTCACCGCATAAGAGGAGGCATCGACCATCATCGTGTAGCCGTCCGGTGCCGCCTTGGCGACATAGGCGGCACCGATCTGCCCGCCGGCACCCGGGCGGTTCTCGACGACGACGGTCTGGCCCAGCTCGCGCCCGAGGCCCGGCGCGATCAGCCGTGCCATCAGGTCCGCGCCGCCGCCCGGCGGATATGTCACCACGATCGTGATGGGCCGTGCCGGCCAGGCCGCGGCGGTGTCGGCGGCCTGCGCCAGCGTGGTGGTGGCGATCATGGCAGCGACCGTGGCGGCGATCGCGTGGCGTGCGTGCATGGGTCTGTCTCCTCGGGTGCGGTCCGTCAGCGGACGTCCGCGGTATAGCGAAAGGCAAAGGCGTCGCCCCGCGTCAGCCGGTATTCGATGCAGTTGCCGCCCAGGTCGAAGGCATGCCGGGTCACGACCGCGCACGGATGCGCATCCGGCAGGTCCAGCAAGGCCGCCTCGTCTGCTGCCAGCGTGCGGAAGGTCACTTCGTCAACGGCGCGATGGACCGTGATGCCGCAGGCGCTGCCCAGCAGCGGGTAGAGCAGGTCGCCCCATTGCGCCGGCGGGAGTTGCTGCAGGGCTTCGCAGCGCGGCAGCGGCAGCCAGATCGATTCCAGCAGCCGGGGCGTGTCCTCCAGCCAGCGGCGGCGCGAGATCGCCAGCCCGCGCGCGCCGGTCGGCAGCCCGAAGCGGGTTGCCATGGCCTTGTCCAGGCGCACGGCGCGGCACGACAGGATTTCCGAGCGCGGCACCGCCGGCGCGCCATCGACGCCGCCGAAGCGGAAAAACCGCATCAGGCTGGCCCCGCTCAGTCCCTTGCGCACAAAGGTGCCCTTGCCCTGCACGCGCTCCAGCAGGCCCTGCTGGACCAGCACGGCGATGGCCTGCCGGATGGTGCCCAGCGCAATGCCGAACTCCCTGGCCAGCGCGCCTTCCGCAGGGATGGCGCTGCCGGGCGTCCACGCGCCCGAAACAATATTTGCCTGCAGTTCCGCCGCGATCTGGCCGTAGCGGCTCAGGCCAGCGGCGGTGGTTGTAGTCTGGAGCAGCGCGTTGTCTGGCATGCCGAACCCGTGCTAAATTGATGTCGATGTCATCTAGAGGACTAGAATACTGACGCGGATACGGATGCCATATCCGGATATACCCGCGCCACTGAGCCGCGCCACGGAGGGGCTGACTGATGAGCAAGCGCGCTTTGCCGCTGGTGGATACCCACTTCCACGTCTTCGATGCCGGAGCGGCCGTGCCATCGGCCCGCTACCGGCCGCCCTATGCCGCTGACCTGAAGGACTGGCACGCCCGGCTTGCCGGATTGGGGGACATGTATGGGGTGGTGGTGCAGACCAGCTTTCTCGGCACCGACAATGCGGCGCTGCTGGCCGCGCTGCAGGCCATGCCCGGGCGCTTGCGCGGCGTCGCGGTGGTCGGCCCTGAGGTAACGGATGCGGAACTGGCTACGTTGCACGCGGCCGGCGTGCGGGGCATCCGCCTGAACCTGTACGGCGATCCGGACTGGCAGCGCATCGCCACCGTGCCGTGGCGCGGGCTGTTCTCCAGGATCGCCGGGCTCGGCTGGCATGTCGAGCTCCATACCCGCAACGGCGATGGCGCCATGGTGCTGGCACAGCTTGACGCGGCCCTTGGCGATACCGGCGCGCCGGTCGTGCTTGACCACTTTGGCCGGCCCGGCCCCGCAGGAACCGCGGACGCGATCTTTGACGTGGCCTCTGCCGTGCGCGCGCGCCGCCAGGTCTGGGTGAAGATCAGCGCGCCGTACCGACTTGCATCCCCTCAGGACTGGCACGGGCTTGCGCAGAGATGGCGCGAAGTCGTGGGCGATGACCGCTTGCTGTGGGGCAGCGACTGGCCATGGACCAACCACGAGGCGCCGGCTCGGGTCGACGAGTGCCGGATGCTTGCCGCATGGCCGGGGCAAGGGGCGCCCGGTGACAGCGAAGCGGCCGGAGTGGCCTTGTCCGCTGCGCTCCGGTGGCGCAACGCCGCAGCGCTGTACGGGTTTGCGGTGAAGGGATAGCGGGCGGCTTGCGCCGCCGGCTTCAATCCAGCGCCAGCACCCCGGGAATCGCCTCCACCAGCAAATCGATCGTCACCCTCAGCTTGTGCGGCAGGAAACGGGTGCGCGGCCACACCAGGTGCAGCGGGGTCCGGATCACCGAGGCTTGCGGCAGCACGCGCACCAGCGTGCCCCGGTCCAGCGGCTCCCGCACCAGCCACAAGGGGACATTGACCAGGCCCGCGCCTCGTATGGCTGCCGCAGCGATGGTGTCGATATCGTCAAAGCCGAGACGGTGAGCCAGCTCAGGCCGCGCGATATTGCCGTCGGGCCCGGCCAGTGACCAGGGCACGGACTGGCCGCCATGCATGTAGACGAGGCAGCGGTGCGAGGCCAGGTCGGCAATGCTGGCCGGCGTGCCATGCTTGCGCAGGTAGCCGGGCGCGGCACAGAGCACCATAGCCTGCATGCCCAGCGGACGTGCCACCAGCATGTCGCTGTCCGGCAGGCGCCCGCTGCGGATGGCCAGGTCGATGCCGTCGTCGGCGAAGTCGGCCAGCCGGTCGGTGAAATTCCCTTCCAGCCGCAATTGCGGATGACGGTCTGCCAGCTCCAGCAGCAGCGGCGCCACATGGTGGCGGCCGAACACTACCGGGGCACTCACGCGGACGCGGCCGGCCACTTCCCTGCGCCCGGCTTCCAGCATGTGCTGGGCGGCATCCAGGTCTTCCAGCGCCTGGGCACAGCGTTCGTAGAAGGCCTGACCATCGTCGGTCAGCGCCAGGCTGCGCGTGGTGCGCACGAACAGGCGCGTGCCGACGCGAGCCTCAAGCCGGGCGATGGCCTTGCCGATGGCCGAGCGCGTCAGCCCAAGGCGCGCCGCGGCCTGGGCAAAGCTGCCGGCCTCCGCGGCGGCAACGAAGGCGGAGATCCCGGCCAGCCGGTCATGGGTAATTGGTTCCATAAGATCTACATGAGAAGGACATCGATTGCCCAATGGCGCTGGCAGGGAATCAGTATAGTGGGTTCACCGTTTTCAACAGACCGGAGTACCCCATGACTTCCTCCATGCAGCGCTGGCAACTGTCCGCTTTCGGCCGCAACAACCTGCGTCGCGTCGACGCGCCCATTCCCGTGCCCGGTCCCGGCGAGGTGCTGGTGCGGGTCCATGCCGTGGCCTTGAACTACCGCGACCTGCTGATCATCCAGGACGGCATGGGCATGCCCGTGCAGCCGCCGCTGGTTCTCGGGTCGGACATGCGCGGCGAGGTGGTGGCGAGTGGCGATGGTGTAGCCGACTTTGCCCCTGGCGACGCCGTGATCAGCACCTTCTTCACCGGCTGGCTCGATGGCGTGCAGCCGCACCGCAGCATGCCGCTGGGCGTGCCGGGTCCCGGCATGCTGTCGGAGTACGTGGTATTGGCAGAGGACTCGCTGGTGTCGGCCCCGCGCACGCTGGACGCCGCGCAGGCCAGCACGCTGACCTGCGCCGGCCTGACGGCCTGGCAAGCCCTGGCTGAAGCGACGGTGACGCGGCCCGGCGACACCGTCGTGGTGATCGGCACCGGCGGAGTGGCCCTGTTTGCGGTGCAGATCGCCCGCGCACAGGGGGCGCGCGTGATCGTGGTGTCAGGCAGCGACGACAAGCTGGCGCGCGTGCAGGAGCTGGGCGCGGCGCATGGCGTCCATCGCGGCCGCACCGCTGACTGGCCGGCTGCCGTGCGCGAGCTGACCGGAGGCCGCGGTGCCGACCATGTGCTGGAACTGGCTGGCGGAGACAACTTCGGCCGGTCGCTTGCCGCGCTGGCGCAGGGCGGCCGGATCTCGGTGATCGGCAACCTTCAGGGGGATGAGCTGCGCGCCAGCGTCTATCCGGTGCTGCATGGCCGCGTGACCGTGCAGGGGATCGGCGTGTCGCACCGGCGCGCGCTGCAGGACCTGGTGCGTGCCGTGGACTGGTTGGGGCTGCGCCCGGTGATCGAGAGCGAGTACGGGTTCGGGGACTTGCCCGCGGCGCTCGACCACCTGGAACGCGGGGCCTTCGGCAAGGTGGTGGTGCGGCTGCGCTGAGGCGCGGGCCGGACTGCTATTTGCGAGCCTTGCCGCGCACGCTCTTCTTGGCCGCGGCGGCGCGCGCCGCTTCTTTTTCGGCCGCTGCCGCCGCGCCCAACTGCTCCAGCCAGGACATGCCCTCGACATAGGACAGGAAATGCCGCAGGTATTCCGGCGACGTCTCGCGCATCAGGGACAGCGAACGATGCACGAGATGGTCGGTATTGAGCGGCCCGGCATTCTCCGGCACGCGTTCCAGCGACAGGCGGAAGTGCTGCTCGACGCTGACCCTGGCCCAGGTCTCGCGGAAGTAGTCGGCCAGGGCGTCGACCAGCGGCGCGTCGGACTGGGGTGCGGTTGCCGGCACCGGCGTGGGCGATCGTGCATCGTTCGAGGCGATCGCGATGGCGGGCCTGGCGCGTGCGGTGATGTCGTGCACGAGTGCGCCAAGCGCGCTGGCTGTCGGGCCGGCTGTTGGCGCGGACGGCGCGGCACCATCGGCACCATCGCTATCCTGGCCTGTGTGCCGCTGCACGATGGCTGCATACGCGGCGGCCAGGCCACGCAGGCGCTCATCCAGCAAGCCCCGCACCGCGCCACTGTGTGCGGCGGCGCGGCGGGCCAGTGCTTCCATCAGGCGGAAGCGCACGGGATCGGCCTGATCGGCGCCGCTGGCCTGCCAGGCGTCCAGTTGCGCGCGGATATCGGTTGCCACGTCGAGGCTAGCCATGCGGCTTCACGGTGCCCGCGGTCACACGCGGCACCGGCGAGATCTCGACGCGCCGGTTCTTCGCGCGGCCCTCGGCATCGGCATTCGGTGTCACCGGCTGCTGCGAACCGAAGGCGGCCGAGAACACCGAGGTGGGCGGGATGCCGGCATCGATCAGGGTGCGGGTCACGGTCAGCGCGCGCTGCGCCGACAGCTCCCAGTTGTCGGCAAAGCGGCGGTTGCCTTCGCGCACCTGCTGGTCGTCGGTAAAGCCGCTCACCATCAGGATCTCGTCGCGGCTGCGCAGGTAGGCCGACAACGGCTGCGCCAGGCTCTTCAGCAGATCGCGGCCTTCAGGTTGCAGCTGGTCTGAGTTGAGCGCAAACAGCACGTTGCCGCTGATGCCGATGCGGCCGTTCACCAGCGTCACGCGGCCGGCCGCCAGCGGCGCCGCCAGCGCCTTTTCCAGCGTCTCGCGGCGCTGTGCTTCCTCCTGCCGCTGCTTCACCTCGGCTTCCAGCCTGGCCGACAGTTCCATCTGCACGCCGATGACCCCCAGCAGGACGAGCACGAACGCGCCCAGCAGCACCGACATCAGGTCGCCGAAGACGGCCCAGGCCGGTACGGTCGGCTCGACGCCGGCGTCAAGGTCCTCTCTCATGCCGCCTCTGCGCTGGGCGCTTGCTGGCCGGCGCGCTGCTGCAGGTCCTCAAGGATCTGCTTTTGCGACAGCATGCTCAGGTCGACGACTTCGCGCGCCTGCGCCACGTAGTAGGCCAGTTGCTCGTCGCTGCGCGTCATCGACTTGTCCAGCGCGGCCTCGATGCGCTGCAGGTGGTCGATCAGCTTGCCGTTGGATTCGCTGAACAGCTGCACCGCCACGCCGAAGGCCTCGCCCAGGCTCGCGACTTCCACCGCACTGCCGGTGACCTGCGCGGCGATGTCGGTGAGCTTGCCGGTTTCGGCTTCGACCTTGTCGGTAAAGCGCGTGCCGACGCGGTCCAGCAGGTCCGCCGTGGTGGCGACCAGGGTGTCGACCGCGCTGCGCTGCTCAGTGGAGGCGCGGCTCACGGCATCGAGCAGCGTGCCCAGCGTTTCCAGCATGCGGCTGCGCTCTTCCAGCATGGCGTTGTCGCGCGCCATGCCGTCGGTGAGCTTCTCGCGCAGTTCTGCGATGACCTCCGCGGCGGCCTTGGGCGCTTCGGATGCGGCCTGCATCAGGTGGGCGACTTCGGCGATGGTGCCGGTGGCCTGGGCCTGCGCCTGGGCTGCCATGTCGCGCGCGGTGACGGCCAGCGTCTCGCAGATTTCCTGCTGGCGGCTGACGGTGTGCGCGCTGGCCTGTTCCCATTCCTGGCGCAGCGATGCGGCCATGGTGCCGAGCGTGTCAGTCCAGGCGGCCATGCGTTGCGCGTCCTGCGATGCCAGTTCCGCCTGCAATGTGGTGGCGGCCTTGGGTGCCTCGGCCGCGGCTTGCACCAGGCGGTCGATTTCGGCGAGTGTGGTGCTGGCATGCGCCTGCGTCTCGGTCGAGATCGCGCGCGCGGTCTGCGCCAGCGCCTCGCAGATCTCCTGCTGGCGCGTGGCGGCGTGCGTGCTGGCCTGTTCCCACTGCTGGCGCAGCGTGGCGGCGATGGTGCCGAGCGTATCGGTCCAGCCGGCAAAGCGCTGCTCATCGCGCGCAGCCAGCTCGGCCTGAAGCGCAACGGCCGCCTTTGGGGCATCCGTTGCGGCCTGCACCAGACGGTCGATCTCAGCGAGGGTGCGGCTGGCATGCGCCTGGGTCTGGGCCGAGATGTCGCGCACGCTCTGCGCCAGCGTCGTGCTGATCTCGTCCTGGCGGCTTACCGTGTGCGCGTTCAGCTGTTCCCACTCCTGGCGCAACGCGGCTGTCATGGTGCC
>NZ_JBYTAG010000046.1:0-47815 GCF_058787995.1 Cupriavidus sp. FW305-27 | reverse complement strand
GGCTTGCACCAGTCGGTCGATTTCCGCGAGGGTCTGGCTGGCATGCGCCTGGGTCTGGGCCGAGATGTCGCGCACGCTCTGCGCCAGCGTTGTACTGATCTCGTCCTGGCGGCTTACCGTGTGCGCGTTCAGCTGTTCCCACTCCTGGCGCAACGCGGCTGTCATGGTGCCGAGCGTATCGGTCCAGGCGGCGAAGCGCTGTGCATCGCGCGCAGCCAGTTCCGCCTGCAGCGCGACGGCCGCCTTCGGCGCGTCCGACGCGGCTTGCACCAGGCGGTCGATTTCCGCGAGGGTCTGGCTGGCATGCGCCTGGGTCTGGGCCGAGATGTCGCGCACGCTTTGCGCCAGCGTAGTGCTGATCTCGTCCTGGCGGCTTACCGTATGCGCGTTCAGCTGTTCCCACTCCTGGCGCAGGGCAGTCGTCATGGTGCCGAGCGTATCGGTCCAGGCCGACAGGCGCTGCGCGTCGTGCGCGGCCAGCTGCGTCTGCAGCCCGGCATGCGACTCGCCCACGGTGCGCACCAGTGTCGCCGCATGCTCGCCGAACGCGGCTGCGGCGGCCGTCAGGGCCTGCCGGTTGTCGCCGGCGAGCTTCTCGCCGGTGCGCTCCTGGCGCGCCAGCGCCTCGCGCCATGCGTCGGCAGCGCTGGCGGCTGCCGTGTCGAGCCGGGTGGCGACATTGTCCAGCAGCCCGGCCGAGCGTTGTTCAAAGGTCTGGGCAAAGCCGTCGAGGGATGTGCGCAGGTCCGCTGCCAGTGCCTCGCTCGCGCGTTGATGCCCGGCCAGCGCCTGGTTCCAGGTATCCGCAACGCCCGCGGTGGCGCTCTCGAAGCGGCTCGATACCCCATCCAGGTGCTGTTGCACGGCTTGGGTCACGTTGTCGCGCAAGGCCGAGGTTTCGCGTGCCAGGCCCGCCATGGTCGCGTCCACCGCGGGCTGGATCGCTGCGCTTGCGGCACGGGCGCTGTCGGCGATGCTGTCCTTCAGCGATTGCTCGACCGAAGACGCCAGGCGCGTGTAGACCACTTCGGTCTTGCCGTGGAAGGCGTCCTGGCTGGCGGCCAGGCGCTCGGTCAGGGCCTGGTTCTGTTCGGCCATCGTGGTCATCATGGCCTGCATGCGCTCGACCAGTGCCGGCATCACGTCGGCCTGGCGCTGCAGCAGCCGGACCGCTTCATCACGCTGGTGGCCGCGCGAGTAGGGACGCAGCGTGGTGGCGATGCGGGCATCCAGCGCCTGCGCGGCCTGGATCCGCTCGCGCCGGCACAATGCCGACAACAGCCCCAGCATCGCGGACGTGGCCACGCCCGCGACCGAGGTGCCGAACGCAAAGCCCAGGCCCTTGACCGGTGCGGCCAGCGAGGCGCGGATGGCCTGCAGGTCGGTGGCGGTCTCCAGCGCGATGCCGGTGCCGCGCAGGGTCGCCACCATGCCCAGGAACGTGCCCAGCATGCCCAGCAGCACCAGCAGGCCGACCAGGTAGGGTGTCAGCGCGGGGCCGGGCAGGCCGACGCGCTCGCCTTCCACGCGCAGGCGGGCGCTGTCGCGCAGGCTGGGATGCAGCCGTTCCAGCCAGTTGCCAAGGCTGGCCGGCGCTTCGGACAATCCGGCGACGGCCTGCGCCAGCGTGGCGGTGGCCTGGCGGTAGCGGTACAGCTCCAACGCCCCCGCCAGGTAGCAGCCGCCGATCAGCAGCGTCACGGCCAGCGCCAGGAAGTTCGTGCCTGCATAGCCGGCGGCGATCCAGCACACGATGGCCAGGCCCGCCAGGAAAGCGACAATATGGGTAAGGTATCGGGTCATGATGTTCTGGTTAGCTGTCCTGCAGCGCCGCCAGCAAGCCTTCAAGGGGCTGCCAGCGGATGTCGAGTTCGGCGAGCAATACGCTCTGCATATCCTTGCGGAATACCCCCAGCCATGCACCGGGCCTGGCCGTTGCGGGCTGTCCCGCGGCCTGGGCTTCGGCCAGCGCCGCGGCTTCGGCCTGGCGCAGGCGCTGGAAGTGCGGCTCCAGCATCGTCGGCACGGCGCCCAGCAGGCTCTGTTCGCGCGCGCCCAGCACGCGCTCCATCACGGCATCGACCATGGCCAGCTTGGCCATGCCGGGTGCGTGGCCGGACAACGCGCCGCGCAGGCGCCCGCGCAGGTCGCCGATCGCGGTCTCCATGGTCTGTTGCAGCGTGAGGTAGCGCTGGCGATAGACCGCGTAGTCGACCTGCGCGTCCACGGGGTCGGGCAGCGCGGACGGCCGGCCCGGCCCGCGCCGCTTGCCGGCAAGCGTGGTGTCTTCCACGATGGCACCGGCCAGCGCGGCGCGCACGCGCGCGCATTCGCGTGCCTCAGTGCTGTCGGCAGCACGTGCGGCAGGCGGCGTTGCCGGCGCATTGGCCTTCAGCGCCGATGACAGCGCGATCGCATCCGCCCAGCCAAGCCATTGGCTCAGCTGGCTCGAGAGCGAGCTTGCAGGAGGAGGGGCATCGGCGTCAGTCAGGCGAGCCAGCAGGCGGACGAGCGTCGGGCCGCTGAAACCTGTGCGCCGGGGCACTTGTAACATTGCGCCGGATTCGAAAAATCCAGCAGTTTACACGCCCGGGCGGTGGCGTGGCCGGCTGGCGTGGTGGATGATTGGCGGGAATCCGTCCCGGACCCATCCCACCACGGAGTGAAACCATGAGACTGGTTGGCATGCTTGATTCCCCTTATGTCCGCCGCACGGCGATCTCGCTGCGCCTGCTCGGGTTGCCGTTCACGCATGAGTCGGTGTCCGTCTTCCGTGAATTCGAGCGCTTCCATGCCATCAACCCGGTGGTCAAGGCGCCTTCGCTGGTCTGCGACAACGGGGTCGTACTGATGGACTCGACGCTTATCATCGACTATGCCGAGTCACTGGCGGGCCGCAGCCTGATGCCGGCGCAAACCGCGTCACGGCAGGCCGCGCTGCGCATCGTCGGGCTGGCGCTGGCGGCGAGCGAGAAGGTGGTGCAGAACTTCTATGAGCACAGCCAGCGGCCGGCGGGCAAGCTGCACCAGCCGTGGCTGGACCGTGTCGATGCCCAGCGCGAGAGCGCCTTTGCCCTGCTGGAGGCGGAACTCGCCACGCGTCCGGTCCCGGCTGGCGAGGCGGAAACCGGCCAGGCCGAGCTGACCGCCGCGGTCACCTGGACCTTTTCGCAGTTCATGATGCCGGGCGCGGTCGATCCGGCGCGGCATCCGGCGCTGGTTGCGCTGACCGCGGCGCTTGAGCGGCTACCCGCATTCGAGGCATTGCCCTGCGCATAGATGGCCGCTGGCGCGCCTACCGCGGTAGGGTGCCAATCGCAGGCATTCCGATGCAACATCAGTCCCCCTGTGGAACGCGCTGCACCGGCTTCCTCTGCGATACGCGCAGCCTGTTCGGCCTGTAAGCGCCAGGCGCCGGGGCTTGCCCCGGCGCCGGAGTGCCCATGTGCAGTCAAGGTAATACAATCCACCTGACCAGGCGACGAGACCAATCGACAAGACCATACGCGCGAACCGGGGTGGGAACTCATGACAAGAAGTCAAGGCGCCGCAGAGAACAACAACGACGCCAGCATCGACGCCAGCGCGTGCCGCAACTATGCCATCGTGGTGGATGACCACCCGTTGATGGCGCGCGGCATTGCCGGCTACCTTGCGGCGCATTGCGGGTTTGACGCTGCCCTGCATGCAGCCGATGCGCGGGAATGCGCGGCGCTGACGGAACGGGAGGGCTGCCCGGCGCTGCTGGTGGTGGATTTCTGGCTGCCGGACGGCACCGCGGTCGGGTTGCTGCGCGAAGCCGCGGCGCGCCTGCCCGCCTGCAAGCTGCTGGTGATGAGCGCCGACGACGATGCGCGCGTTTGCATCAAGGCACGCGAGGCCGGCGCGCACGGCTTTATCCTGAAGAACGAGCCTCCGGAGGTGTTCGCCACTGCGGTGGCGTCGCTGCGCCAGGGCCGGCGCTGGTTCCAGCAGGCGGGGCCGCCGTCGGCGCGGCGCGAGTTGCCGCTGGAGCCCAGCGGACTGGGCCTGACGGCGCGCCAGGCCGAGGTGCTTGGCATGATGCTGCGCGGCCTGCCGAACAAGCGCATCGCCATGACCCTGTCGGTGTCGGAGCAGACCGTCAAGGAGCATGTCACCGCGATCCTCGGCAAGCTCGGCGTGCGCAACCGGATCGAGGCTATCGCCCTGCTGCACGGACGCAGGCTGGAGTCATGAAGAAGGCCCTCGCCCGGCTGCTGGGCTTGTCGCGCCCGGATGCGGATGCCGGCATCAGCCCGCGCGCGCGTGCGCGGTTGCTGGACATGACGTTCGGGCGCCTGGTGTTCAGCGTCAATGCGATTCCGTTCGTGGGGATGCCTTTCGTCATCTGGCTGTATGTCCAGAAGCTGGACGGCGGCGCGCTGCTGGCCTGGACACTGGGGTATGGCGCCGCGGCGGTGTGGATGCAATTGCGCTTCCGGCGCTACAAGCAAGAGCGGGAAGACGATGACGCCCTGGTCCGGCGCTGGCTGCCGTTTGTGCAGCGCGTGGCGCTGGTGCACGGCTTCTGCCTGTCGCTGGCCGCGGTCCTGACGGCCAGCCTGGGGGGCTTTGACTTCAAGCTGCTGCTGTATATCAGCATCGCCGCCATCGTGGCGGCCAATGCCACGCACCAGACGCCGATCCTCGGTGTATTCCAGCGCTTCTTCGTTGCCTGCTGGACTTTGCAGATCGTCAACACCCCGCGCAGCTTCCCTGAGCACTGGCCGTTCGTGCTGCCGCTGGCGCTGCTGTATGCGCTGGCCATCTACCGGCACGCGCTGATCGCCAACCAGTTCTTCCGGCAGCAGGTACGGATGGAGGATGACGGCATCCGCCTGGCCGAGCGCTACCGGCTGGCCAAGGAAGAGGCCGAGAAAGCCCTGCAGGCCAAGAACCTGTTTCTCACCACCGCCAGCCACGACCTGCGCCAGCCCGTGCATGCCATGGGCTTCCTGATCGAAGCCATTGCGCGGCGCAACCGCGACCCGGCCCTGATCCCGCCGCTGGACGACCTGCGGCGCAGCGTGCGCTCGGTGCACCTGATGTTCAACTCACTGCTCGATCTGTCCCGGATCGAAGGCGGCATTGCCAGCCCGCGCAATACCGCCGTGGCATTTGCGCCCTTGGTCGAAGAGGTGGCGTCGCTGTTCCGGGAAGAGGCGCGCAGCCGCGGCCTGGACCTGCGCGTGCGCCTGCCCGCAGGCGCCGCCGCGGTGCTGGCCAATCCCGCACTGCTGCGCCAGTCTCTGGTCAACCTGGTGCACAACGCGCTGCGCTATACCAAGCGCGGCGGGGTGCTGGTGTCCGCGCGGCGGCGCGGCAGCCACTGGCTGCTGGAGGTCTGGGACACCGGCGTGGGAATCGCGATCGAAGAGAAGGGGCGGGTCTACTCGCCGTTCTATCGCAACGAACATGCGTGGCGCATCGACAGCGCGGGCCATGGGCTGGGCCTTGCCGTGGTGGCGCGCTGCGCCACCCTGATGGGCGCCACCTACGGCCTGGACTCGGTGGAGCGCCGCGGCTCCAGGTTCTGGCTGCGCTTTCCCGAAGCGAAGCCGCTGGCGCCGGCGGCGATCGAGCCGGTCTACGAACCCGAAGGCCTGTCGGCGTCCACCCTGCTGCAGGGCGTCTGCCTGGTCGTCGAGGACGACCCGCTGGTGACCGCCGCGTGGACCAGCCTGATGGAGGCCTGGGGCGTGCAGGCGGCGTGCGCGGCGTCGGGGCAGGAAGCCCTGGCACTGGTCGATGCCGGCCTGCAGCCCCAGGCGATCCTGTGCGACCAGCGCCTGCGCTCCGGCGAGAGCGGCTTCGAGGTGCTCAAGGCGCTGTTCGAACGCTGCCCGGACGCAAGCGGCGCCATGGTCAGCGGCGAGTTCGATTCCGAGGCGCTCCAGCAGGCCGAGCGTGAAGGCTATCTGGTCCTGCACAAGCCACTGGAGCCGTCGCAGCTGCATGCCTTGTTGTTCCAATGGCTTTGTGCTGCCTGACAGCATAGATCGGTGGTTCTGCTTGCGGCGGTGGCCCCACTCAGGCATCTCCGGGGCGAAAGAAGTGTCCGGATCGACTTTATTCAGATCACCTGAAGAATTTATTTAGTTCACTTTTTTCCACCTCTCAGCGACAGTCTAGCGACCGCAAATCGCGATACTGGAAAGAGAGGGCCCCATGTCTATCTCAAACCGCGCCGTCGGTGCCTCGGTGCTGGCCGTTTCCATGTTCGCGGGCCTGGCCGGATGCAGTAACCCGCCGGCTGCGGCGTTGGCTGCCGCGTCGGCTGTCTCGTCGGGCTCCGCGCCGGCCGCGGTGTCGGAACAGGACATCAACGATGCCTACATCTACCTGCTGGGCCGGCTGCTTGTCCTGCGCCAGCAGCAAATCGACTTCCGGAAAGAAGGTTTCCAGTGGAACCGGATCATTCATCGCGACGTCGGCGGTGTGTCGTGGGCCAACCCCAATCTGGATGTCGCCTACAGCGAGGCCTGGATTGCGGTCGACGAAAAGACCTGCACGGTCTTCAGCGTGCCGGCCATCAAGGGGCGCTACTACACCATTCAGTTCCTGAACGGCTGGGGCGAAACCGTCGCCAATATCAACGAACGCAACTATCCGGACCATCCAGGCGGCGAATTCGCGATGTGCCTGAAGGGTGCCACTGCGGCACTTTCGCCCAATGCCAGGCGCATCGACCTGCCGGGCAAGACCTCGCGGGTGCTGGCCCGGGTGGAAATCGGCGCAGACAAGAAGCAGGCCATTGCCCTGCAGCATCGGATCACGACACGGATCACTGGCACGGCGACGATTGCCCCGGTACCTGCCACGCCCGCCTTCAGCAATGACAAGCTCCCCGGCGTTGAAGCCTTTGACTCGGCAGCCGTTGCGCTTCGCTCCGAGCCGGACATCAATCCGGGCATGGAGCCCATCCAGGCCAAGGTGCGCGCGGTGAGTGCCGCGGTGGCCAGCAGCCTCGCCGAACGCGCGCGGGTGGACAAGGTCATCCGCGAGAAGACGCTGCCGGCGTTCTTACAGTCGTTCTCCACCGCAGGTACCATCAGGAACGGCTGGAACCGGCCCGCTACCATCGGCAAGTACGGCAGCGACTTCCAGACCCGCACCCGCATCAACCTGGGCGGGATCTGGGCCAACAGCACGGATGAGGTCGTCTATTTCAAGACGGATGCAGACGGGACCGGCACCAAGCTCGACGGCGGCAATACCTACACCATCACCTTCCCGAAGGACGAGCTGCCCGCGCGCCACGTCAAATACTTCTGGTCGGTGATTGCGGTGGATGCCAAAAACTTCCGCGTGATCCCGAATGTGAAGAACCGGTTCCTGATCAACAAGCAGTCCAGGCTGAGCTATGGCGAGGACGGTTCGCTGACGCTGTACTTCGCGCCTGCCAGGCCGAAGGACGCGCCTGACGGCAACTGGCTGCCCACGCCCAAGGGAAAGAATTACCACCTGACGTTCCGGCTCTATGGGGCGGACCAGCCGGTCCTGTCCGGGGAGTGGTTCCCGGCGCCGCTGGTCAAGCGCAACTGAGCGGGCCAGTCTTGGCAGGAAGGCGCCTGCCAGTGCTGGCCTAATCCTCCGCCACCTCGCAAAACCGCAGCCGGTTCCCGAACGGATCGGCCACCTGCAGCATCCGCCCCCAGCCCACATCCTCCACACCGGGCCTCGCGTACGGATAGTCCTTGGCAGACAGCTCCTGCTGCAGCGCATCGACATCCTCCACCGTCACGAACACCGTCGATCCGGGCGTGGCGTCGCCATAATGCTCGCTCAGGTGCAGCGTCAGGCCGCTGCGCCTGACCTGCGCGTACAGCGGAAATCCCTCTTCATACCGATGCTCCCAGTCGAGCGAGAAGCCGAGGAAGTCGAGGTAGAACTCCTTGGCCTTGTCGACCGAGAAGATCCGGAGGATGGGGATGCCGGCAGACAGGTTCATGGTTTTCGTTCGGTAGTTGCGCAGGAATGGCAGATGATAGCGCCGGCCCGCGGTGATCCGCGCGCGCGGCGCATAAGCATCCGCGACAATCTTCGTTGGCTTTGTGCGGGCCCGTGACTAAGCTGGCGCTCCAATGAAATCCCGGAACACCGCTATGAACCCGACCCACGACTCACGCCGCCGCCTGCTTCTGACGGCAGCGGGCGCCGCAGCTGCCGCCAGTGTGCTGCCAGGCGTCAGCTGGGGGCAAGGACAGACCGCGCTGCGCATCGGCTACCAGAAGTCCTCCACGCTGATGATCCTGCTGAAGTCGCGGCAGACGCTGGAGAAGGCGCTGGCGCCCAAGGGGGTGACGGTGCAGTGGTACGAATTCACCTCGGGCTTGCCGCTGCTTGAAGCGCTGAACCTCGGCAATATCGACCTGAGCGCCGACGTGGCCGATGCGGTGCCGCCGTTTGCGCTGGCCGCGGGTGCCGCGCTGACCTACTACGCCAGCGAGACGCCTTCGCCGCAGGCACAGGCCATTGTCGTGCGTGGCGACTCGCCGATCCGCGAGGTGGCGCAGCTCAAGGGGCAGCGGGTGGCATTTGCCAAGGGCGCAGGCGCGCACTACCTGGTGCTGGAAGCGCTGGCGCGCGCGGGTCTGTCGATCCGCGATATCGAACCGGCATACCTGAGCCCGGCCGACGCCCGCGCGGCGTTCGAGCGCGGCAGCGTGGCGGCATGGGTGATCTGGGACCCGTTCCTGGCCGCGGTGCAGCGCCAGGCCAATGCGCGCTTGCTGCGCGATGGCGAGGGGCTGGCCAGCTATCGGCGCTTCTACCTGGCGGCGACGCCGTTCGCGCGCGCGCATGCCGAGGTGCTTGAGGTGGTGTTCGATGCGTTGGGCGACGCGGGTGACTGGGTCAAGCGCAATCCGGCCGAGGCAGCGCGCTGGCATGCGCCACTGATCGGCCTGGATGCGGCCACCGTGGAAGCCGCGAACGCACGGCGCAGCTATGCGGTGCGCACGGTCGACGCCGCCGCGCTGGCCGAGCAGCAGCGCATCGCCGATGCCTTCACCGCGCAGCAGATCCTGCCGCGCAAGGTAGCGATTTCTTCTTCGCCAGTCTGGCGCAAGGCCTGACCGGGTCCGAGCATCGCCCGTCAGGGAAGCGTCATATGCCAGCGGGCACGCCATCCTGTGCAAGCCCGGCGAACGTATTTGCCAGCCACATCAGGCCCGCATCATTGTCCCTTGCCGCGGACCAGACTGCGGTCACCGTGAAGTCAGGCATCGGCACGGGGCAGGGAAGCTGGCGCAGGCCTTCGGTGGCGCACCATTGGTCCGCCAGCACCGCCGGCACCGTTGCCAGTGCAGCGGTTCCCTTCAGGATGGCCGGTACGCTGGCGAAGCGCGCACTGCTGTAGCGCACGTCCCGCGCCTGGCCCTGGGTGGCCAGCCACGTATCGGCGGTGCTGTCGAAAGCGCCGCGATATGACACCAGCACATGCGGAAACCGCAGATAGTCTTGCAGCGACAGGATCTGGCAGGCATCCAGCGGCGCGGCCCCATAGACGCAGCGAAAGCCCATGGTCTGCCAGGCGCGCTCGCGCCGCCATGCCGCGCCCTTGGCGAATGGCCCGATACCGAGGTCCATCTCATTGCGCTCGAGCATCTCGGTGCCACGGAACGGGTCCGTCGGCACGATGGCCAGTCGCACGCCCGGCGCGCAGGTGCTGAGGCTCGGCAGAATGCGCGGCGCGAGCCATAGCTCCACCCAGTCCGGCATCCCGACCACGAAAGTCCGGTCCGACGTAAGCGGGTCGAAGTCGCGCCGCTGCAGCAGGGCGGCCTCGATCTCGCCGAGGGCCGGCAGCAGGCGCCGCTCGAGTTCCAGTGCGCGCTCGGTCGGCTCCATGCCGTGAGCGGTGCGTACCAGCAACGGGTCGTCGAACATCTCCCGCAGCCGTGCCAGTGCACCGCTGACGGCTGGCTGTCCCAGGTGCAGGCGCGCCGCGGCGCGCGAGACGCTGCGCTCGCGCAGCAGCACGGTCAGCGTTACCATCAGGTTCAGGTCGACGCCGCGAAAATGGCCTTCCTTAATGCTCATCTGCTACCCTCCCCCGCAGATAGGGCATTGGAACATCGCGTGCAATCCGCGGCAAGCCGGCCGTCGTCATGCCAGGGCCGGCGTGCTGACGGGTGGGCGGCGGTGCCCGGTCGCGCGCTCGAAGGCCGACGCAATGGCCAGCAGCACGGCATCGCTGCGTGGACGTCCAAGCCACGACACCCCGGCTGGGATGTCAGCCGACGTGAATCCCATGGGTACGCTGACCTCCGGAAAGCCGCTGGCGCTTGCCATATGCATTGCCGCCAGCGGCTGCTGCGCCCGGCAATGGTAAGTGGCGTCCGCCATGTCAAAGCGCGGCGAGGCCGGGCAGGCCAGCGTGGGAAATACCAGGGCCTCCAGGCCACGCCCGCGCAGGATGTCGTCGAGCATGGCGCCGAAGCGGCGTGCCGCTGCAACATTGGCCTGGGGCAGCGTGTCTCGCATCTCGAACGCATGCCGCAGCGCGGCAAGCGTAAGCGGGTTCATTTGGTGCGCATCCGTGGAGAGGTCCGTGGTGGTGATGTGCGCCAGCAGTGCGGCCGTGCTGGCCGGAGCACCGCCCGGCAACTGTCCCAGGTAGGCATCGAGCCCACGCACCCATTCCGCTTGTACGATAGCGTCCAGCAGGTCGGCGTAGAGCGTGAGCGCCAATGCCGGCAGACGCACGGGTATCGTCACGGCGCCCGCCGCCCGCATCGCCTCCGTTGCGGTTGCAAAGAGCGCGTCGACCTCGTCGCTGCCTCCGGCGAAGTCGGTCACGATGCCCAGCCTGCGGCCAGCCAGCGACGCCGGCTGTGCGATAACGCCTGAGCCCGGCACCAGTGCATCCAGGACCATGGCCGCATCGTCGGCGTTACGGGCCAAGGGCCCGACGATATCGAACGATGTGGCCAGCGGCAGTACGCCGGCCGACTCCACCAGGTCATGCGTAGGCCGGATACCGGCCAGCGCATGCACGCATGCCGGACCGCGCACGGAGCCGAACGAATCGGTCCCCAGCCCGAACGCCGCGAAATTGGCCGCCACTGCCGCACCGGTGCCGCTGCTGGAACCGCTGGCGTTGCGGGATAAGCGATAGGGGTTCAACGTCAGGCCGTTGGCAGAGCTGTACCCGAAGCGCCCGTTAGAGGCGGCCAGTTCCGACATGTTGGTCTTGGCCAGTACGATGGCACCGGCCGCGCGCAGGCGCGCCACGCAGGCCGCGTCGGCGCGCGGGTAGGCCTGCCGCAGTGCCGCGCAGCCGGCAGTGGTCGGCATGCCGACAGTATCGATATTGTCCTTGACCACCATCGGTATGCCGTGCAGAGGCCCGCGCGGGCCGTGCGTGCGCAGTTCGTCGTCCAGGACTCGCGCCTCGTGCATGGCAGCGGGATTGATGCAACTGATCGCATTGATGCGCGGCCCGTCCTTGTCGAAGGCGGCGATACGCGCGAGGTAGTAGTCCACCAGACCCGCTGCGCTGATCCGGCCGGCGTGCATGGCGGCGGCGAGTTCCCCGATGGAGGCCTCGAGAAGGTCGAAACGATCAGGCACAAGGCGAGGGGCGGCAGCAGGCATCGGAGTCATCGGCAATCAGGCGGCATGACGCCAGTATTGGTGCAGCCGTGCCGGCAGGCAATGGAAGTTTTGTCCATGCTTCTTTCCTTCAGGGAATGAATGGATGACAATGCCAGCACGCGAACGGCCCCTCAAACCGAAGTCGGCTTCCCGTCACGCCCTACCGCCATGAAAAGTACAAACGGCCGCCACCTGCCTGCGCTGGCGAACCTGATCGCATTCGAGACCACGGCCCGCACGGGCAGCGTCACCGGGGCGGCCGAGGAACTCTGCCTGACGCAGAGCGCGGTCAGCAAGCAGATCACCGAGCTGGAATCGTTCCTCGGCGCGCGCATGCTGAACCGGCGCAAAGGCGCGGTGGCGGCGACACCCGCGGGCGAGGATTACCTCAGGAACGTGCGCAAGGCGCTGGCGCTGCTGGAGGAAGCGACCATGGAGGTGCAGTCCGGCCGCGCCGCGGGCGGGCGGCTGAACCTGTCGGTGCCGGTTTCGCTGGGCAATATCTGGCTGTTGCCGCGCATTCTCAGGTTCGTCAAGGCGCAGCCGCAGATCCAGCTAAACGTCACGACCAAGGTGGGGCCGGTCGACCTGGAAAGCACCGGGCTCGATGCGGCGATCATGTATTGCGCGGGGCCGCCGCCACGCCATTTCAGCCTGAAGGTCATGCCGCTGGTGCTCTATCCGATGTGCGCGCCTGAGTTGCTGCCTGGCGGCGGAACGCTGGCCAAGGCCGTGAAGCGCTTGCCGCTGCTGCACCAGATCGCCGCGCTGGAGGCCTGGCCCGCCTATCTCCGGCAGGCCGGGATCAAGCTGCCGCATCCCGACGACGGCTCACGCTATGGTCTGCTGACCATGGGTCTGCAGGCCGCCGTCAGCGGCATGGGCGTGGCCCTGCTGCCCGATTATGTGGCGGGTGAAGACATCAAGGCCGGCCGGCTGCTGCGCCTGTCCGACGAGCCCTATGTCTCACCCAAGGCCTACTACTTCATCTGTCCGGAGGACAAGCGCGACAACCCGGCGATGCAGACCTTCATCGCGTGGCTGCTTGAGCAAAGCGCCGATGCAAGCGGGCGCTAGGTGAAGCGCGTCCTCAGCCGGCCTGGTCCGCCTTCACCAGGGTGGAAGTGACGAAGCGCCCGGGACGGGTGCTGGCCGGCAGGCCGTCGCGCAGGGTGGCCTCACCGGCGACGAACACATGCCGCACGCCCACTGACGGCTGCTGCGGGTCGTCGAAGGTGGCGCGGTCCTGGATCGTTGCCGGATCGAAGACGGTGATGTCGGCGACATGGCCCGGCCTGAGTTCTCCACGCCGCTCCAGTCCAAAGCGCTGCGCCGGCAGTCCGGTCATCTTGTGGACCGCGCGTTCCAGCGGGAACAGGCCCAGGTCGCGCGAGTACAGCCCCAGCACGCGCGGGAACGTGCCCCACAGCCGCGGGTGTGGGGTTTCGTCGGAGGGAATGCCGTCTGAGCCGACCATCGTGTCCGGATAGGTCAGGATGTCGCGGACGTCCGTCTCGTCCATGATGAAGTAAACCGCGCCGCCTGGTACCAGCTGCCTTGCAACCTCATGGCGCGTCTGCCCCCACTCCTGCGCCAGGTCCTCCAGGTAGCGCCCCGCGGCCTCAGGGTGCGGGGCCGACCACGTGATCAGGATGCGGTCGCACTGATGCACCCGTTCGGGCCGCAGCATGGTCGATGACGCCGCATACGGATAGCAGTCCAGGCACAGCGGCATGGTTTCGGCCAGGTTGCGCACCTGGGCCAGGGTATGGCGGCTGCGGCCATGGTTCTGCTTGCCTACCAGCTTGTGGTGCGAGATGACGGTCGATACGCCCAGCGCCTTGCCAATGCGCGCGGTCTCGTCGATCGACTCGCTGATGTTGTCGCTCTCATCGCGCATATGCGACACCAGCACACCGCCGAGCCGCTTCATCGGCTCGCACATGCGCACGATTTCATCCTCGGGTGCCGCGGCCGAAGGCGGATAGAAGGTGCCGGTGGACACTCCGATCGCGCCTTGGCGCAGGGCGTTCTCCACATCCTGGCGCATGCTCTCGATCTCGGCATCGCTGGCGGGCAGGCCGAGCTGTCCCATGCGCCTGGCGCGCAGCGTGGACTGCCCCACCAGCACCGCGACATTCACAGCCGCCGGCCGCACCGCAAACGCTTCCCGGTAGGCGCGCACAGAATCGAAGCGGTAGCCGCCACGCATGATGTCGAGCGGAGCCGGCGGAATGCTGTCGGTGACCAGCGGGAACAGGCTGATGCCGCAGTTGCCCGCGATGATGGTGGTCACGCCCTGCGTGACCTTCGGCAGCATGTCGGGGGACTGGAACACCATCCAGTCGTCGTGCGTGTGCGTGTCGATGAACCCAGGCGCTACGATCAGGCCGGTGGCATCGACTTCGGTATCTGCCCGCGCTGCCGCGAGGTTGCCGATGGCGACGATCTCGCCATCCGCCACGCCGACGTCGGCCGTGCGGCGCGGCGCGCCGGTGCCGTCGATGACGTCGCCATTGCGGATGATCAGTTTGAAGTGCAGGTCTTGGTGCGTTTGCATGGTGTTCTCTCTCAATCGACCCTGGCGCCGCTCTTGCGCACCAGCTCGCCGAACTTGACGGTCTCGCTCGCGATCAGCGCCTGGAAGTCGCGCGCGGTGCCGCCCAGCGGATCGAATGAGAGCTTGTCCAGTTGGGCACGGAATGCCGGGTCATTGATGATCGCGTTGATTTCCCGGTTGATCCGCTCAATCACCTCGGTGGGAGTGCCCGGCGCGGCAACCAGGCCCGCCCATGCCGTCAGTTCATAGCCCTTGAGGCCGGCCTCCGCCATGGTGGGCAAATCCGGGAAGTGCGGCGAGCGCTTGCTTGAGGTCACCGCCAGCGCGCGTACGCGGTTGGACGTCACGTACGGTCCGATCGAAGGCACATTGTCGAACATCAACTGCACGTTGTTGCCGACCAGGTCCTGCAGCGCCGGCGTGCTGCCCTTGTAGGGCACGTGTGTGATGCTGAGATTGGCCATGACCTTGAACAGCTCGCCGCCCAGGTGGCTGGTGGTGCCGTTGCCCGCCGAGCCCATGGAGAGCTTGCCCGGATTGGCGCGGGAGTATGCCACCAGTTCCCCGGTGGACTTGACCGGTAGCGACGGATTGACGGCGAGGATGTTGAAGGTCGTGACCAGGCCGACGATGGGCACCAGCTTGTCCGGATCGTAGGGGAGCTTGCTGTAAAGGAAGCGATTGGTCGACAGCGTGGCATTGTTGCCGTAGCCGATCGTATAGCCGTCCGACGGTGCGGCCAGCAGCGCCTGCATGCCGATATTTCCGCCCGCGCCCGGCCGGTTCTCGACGATTACGGCCTGGCCGAGGCGCCTGGACAGCGCATCGCCGAACAGGCGCGCGACGATGTCCGGCGCGCCGCCCGGCGCGGTCGGCACGATCAGGCGCACCGGCTTCTCCGGCCACGCCGCTTGCACGGCCGCCGGTGCCCATGGCAGCGCGCCGAAGATCCCCGCGGCCAGGACTTGAACTGCTGACTTCCTCATGCTGACTCCCTCGTCGTCGTGGTGTAACTGTGGACGAGTATCGGCGACGGCCCCGTGCGGGCCTAGTGAAGTTTTTTGATGCGATAGTTTCCGTGGCGGAATGAATGACGCGGGCGCCACAGGGCTCGCGCGGCCTCCGCTGCGGTATCGCCTGTAGCGATACCGGCAATCATTCCAATCGATTTGTGCGATGCCGTCGCGGCCGCCAGAATCCTGCACAACACGCGGGCATCCCTTTCGCTCGCGGTCATTTTCCAGGCAAACACAATGAACACACCTCATTCCCCGGCTAAGCCCCCCCTGTGGCACTGCGCACTTCTGGTCGGTATGCTGCTCTGGTCAGTGGTAGCCATCCCGGCACATGCCGGCGCACCCCAGGTCGGCGCGCAGGCGCCCGGCTACTACCGCATGAAGCTCGGCAAGTTCGAGATCACGGCGCTGTCGGACGGCACTGTCAACGTGCCGATCAGCAAGCTGCTCAAGCATGCGTCGCATGAGCACATTGCGTCGGTGCAGGCGCGCAACTACCAGTCCACTCAGCCCGAGACCTCTGTCAATGCGTTCCTGGTCAACACCGGCCAGCACCTGGTGCTGGTCGATGCGGGCGCGGGCAGCCTGTTTGGCCCGGGCGTGGGCGGCAAGCTGCCGGACAACATCCGTGCGGCCGGCTACCAGCCGGAGCAGATCGATGCGGTGCTGCTGACCCACATCCACGTGGATCACTCCGGCGGGCTTGCCGTCGATGGCAAGGCCATATTCCCGAATGCCGTGGTCTACGTCGACCGCCGCGACGCTGAGTTCTGGCTGAATCCGGCCAACGCCGCCAGGGCGGCATCGGGCCAGCGGCACAACTTCGCGCAGGCGGAGGCAGTGTTCGCACCCTATCTGAAAGCCGACAAGGTCCGCAGCTTCGACGACGAGCATGAGCTGTTTCCCGGCATCCGTCCGCTGCGCATGCCGGGCCATACGCCGGGCCACACGTTCTATGAGATCAGTAGCGAAGGACAGCGGCTGCAACTGTGGGGCGACACCATCCATGCGCAGCACCTGCAGTTCCCCGAGCCCGGCGTAGCCATCGATTTCGACGTGGATTCCACGGCCGCGGTGAAGATGCGCAAGCGCGCCATGGCGGATGCAGCGGCCAAGGGCTATTGGGTGGGCGCGGCGCATATCTCCTTCCCGGGTATCGGCCACGTGCGGCGCGAGGGCAAGGGGTTCGCGTGGGTGCCGGCCGAATACAGCATGGGGCGGTGAGGCTGTCAATGCGATGGCTGTACCTGGCAAGTCGATGCGACTGCGCCTTGATCCTGCATGCTGCATGCAAGAGCCCGCCACGCCGAGGCACGACGGACTCCGCTCATCCCCGCAGGCAGGGCATCAAACCACTCCCATCTCCGGATCGCTGACCGCGTCCTCGCCGGTCTCCATCCGCCCCGCAAGGCGCCGCGCGAACGACGGGCTGGCCTCGCAGGTCACGACGAAGTCATACCAGTTGCCGCTGTCGGCCACCGGCCATTCCAGCGTTTCCACCTTGCCCCGCTTCAGGCTTTGGGTCCACGGGCCGTCGTCGCGGTAGGCCAGCGCCGTGACGGTGAAGGTCACGTCGGCATCGCTGTCGTTATGCAGCTTCACCTGGATCGTGGGCTTCCTGCACGGGTTGTAGCAGACCTGGATTTCGGTGGACGTGGTCACCGCTTCGTTGATATCGCCGGAGAACGAGCGGTGATAGCCGTTGGGCCCCAGCACCCACAGGTCGTACTTGCCGCCGTCGGCATTGATGTTCCACACGTCGTCCAGCGTCTTGCCGGCTTCGACCACGTAGCGGCGCGGAATGCGGTCGAGGTGCAGCTTGTCATAGACGTGGAACAGCGCGCCGGCCTGGTTGGTGCTGGCGTTGGCGAACAGCAGGCGGACTGCCTTGGATGCGGCATCGACGCGTGCACTGGTATGCAGTTCATATGGCAGCTTGCGCGACGGACGCGTGCCGGTGTCCTGCTCAGGCAGCGCGGGCGTGGCCGGCACCGGGATCGCCGGCTGGGTCTGCTGCCATGCGGTCAGGCTGGTGGCGTCGGCACGGGTGGTGCGGCCGGCCAGCGTGGGCAGGGTCTCGGTGTTGGGCGTGGCAAAGTTGAAGGCGCTGGTCAGGTCGCCGCAGATGGCACGACGATAGGCGCTGATCTGCGGCTCCATCACGCCGAAGCGCGCCTCCAGGAAGCGCAGCACCGAGGTGTGGTCGAACACTTCAGAGTTGACCCAGCCGCCGCGGCTCCACGGCGACACCACCCACAGCGGCACGCGCGGGCCGGGGCCGAAGGGCTTGCCGTCCTGCGGCGGCTGCTTGGCCGTGGCGGGCTGGAAGTTGAAGTACTCGTACGCCATCTGCGCGTCGTCGAGGGTCGACTTGCCGGCCAGCGTGCCGTCCAGGTTGCGCGACGGCGCGGTCGGCGGCGGGCTGTGGTCGAAGAAGCCGTCGTTCTCGTCGAAGTTGATCAGCAGCACGGTCTTGCTCCAGACCTCGGGCGATGCCGTCAGCGCGTCCAGGATGGCCTGCACGTACCAGCCGCCCTTGGCCGGGCTGGACGGGCCGGGGTGCTCGCTGAACTCGGCCGGCGGGATGATCCACGACACCTCGGGCAGCTTGCCGTTGAGCACGTCGTCGCGCAGCGACTGCAGGAAGCCGCCGTCGGACATGGTGTTGCAGAAGCCCTTGGCCAGCGGGCTGTACTGGTCGTCGATGTCGGGGTTGTAGGGCGGGTTGACGCCGGTGCCGGCGGTGTTGGAGAGCTTGCGTCCGACGGGCATCTTCTCCATCTCTGCGCGCCAGTGCCGGAAGCTCATCATCTGGTTGCAGCCATAGTTGTCCGGCACGTTCTGGTAGACCTTCCAGCCCACGCCGGCGGCCTGCAGGCGGTCGGCATAGGTTTTCCAGGTCCAGCCTTCGGTGGAGGGGCCAACATCCGCGCCCGCGTTGAACTCGTTAATCATCACCGCGACGTTGTCGCCGGTGGGACCATTGCTGCCGGTCCAGTAGAACAGGCGGTTGGGAATGGTGCCGGTGTGCATCGCGCAGTGGTAGGCATCGCACAGCGTGAAGGCGTCAGCCAGCGCGCGCTGGAACGGGATCTCGGCGTCATCGTAGTAGCCCATCGACAGCGCTTTCTTCGCGACCGGCCAGCGGTCCATGCGCCCGTGGTCCCACGCGGCCTGCGCATCGGGCCAGGTGTGCGGCGTGCCGCCCGCGCGCTGCGCGTTGCCCTGGGTTTCGTCGAGATGGTAGGGCGTCAGGAGGTTGCCGTTGGCATCGGTCTGGTAGAACGCGTTCTTGCCATTGGGCAACGGGATCGCGAAGCGGTCGCCGTAGCCGCGCACGCCCTTGAAGGTGCCGAAGTAGTTGTCGAACGAGCGGTTTTCCAGCATCACCATCACGACGTGCTTGACGTCCTGGATGGTGCCGGTGGCGTTGTTGGCCTCGATGGCGAGCGCGCGGCGGATGCTGGGCGGAAAGCTGGCCAGCACCGCGGCGGCGGCGCCGGTGCCGAGGCTGGTCTTGAGGAAATGTCGCTTAGACGGGTTGAAGGTCATGGCTGTCGCTGGTCGGTCTGTCGCTGGATCGGAAAGCGGGCCCGCATCACGGGGCGCAACGCGTGGTGCAGGTGCCGGGCTGGTCAGGCTTGCCTGGCTGGTCCGGCTTGGTGCCATTGGCGCCGCTGGGCTGGAGGGTGCCGCCCGTCGCGCCCGGCGAATCGTCGCCGCCGCAGGCGGTAAGCATCAGTGCGAGGGTGAGGGTGCCGGCCGCCAGCCATGGCCGGGCGGAACGCGACAGCAATGAAGGTCTCATGTGTGCATGCCCTGTAGTCGTTGAGGGGGATAACGATTGCCGAGCCCATGCGCCGACATCGGATGCAGGCCCATGGACTTCCGCCGCGCGGACGACAAGCGCGGGGAACTGGCCGGTTCGGGTGCGGTTGGCCTTGGCTTGTCGTGACAGCGAGCGATTGTTGATTGGTCAAATGTCAGATGTTTGACATCAAACACATTTGGCGATTTGGTTTTGTAACCAAAAGTGTCGCGCTGGCAGAGTTGGCAATTGCTGGCTGGCCCCGCCCGCTCTCAGTCAGGCTGGCGTGCGTGGGGCCCCATCGTGTGCACACAAGCGGCACCTGAACGCGATCGGGCGCGGCGCGCTGGATGCCGAGGAGCTGGCTGGCGACATCAGCCGGGCCACCCAGTCGCAGGACATCCGCGAAGGCGCGCTGGCCTGGAAGGAAAAGCGCACGCCGCAGTTCACCGGCACCTGATGCAGCTTACTGCGCCTGCCGCATCACCCATTCCACCGCCCGCGCCAGGAACGGTGACGTGTCGCCTTCGCGATAGCTCATGATCACCGGCGACACGAAGCCCGGCGCGTCGATCGGGCAGTAGCGCACGTCGTCACGATGCAGGCGCTGGATCGAGGCCGGCACCAGCGTGATGCCGATGCCGGCCGCCACCAGCCCCAGCGCGGTCTGCAGTTCGTTGGCCTCCTGCGCCACACGCAACTGCAGGCCCTGCGCGCGGAACATCGACAGCAGGTGGTCGGCATAGCTGGGCCGCGGCCGGGCCGGGTAAAGAATGAACGGCTGCGCCGCCAGCGCCTGTGGCGTCAGCGCCTTGCGGCGCGGCGCGGGCAGGCGTGCGGGCAGCGCTGCCACCAGTGGCTCGGCCATCACCACCTGCTGGCGGATGGCGGGATCGTTCAGCGCGATGCGGCCGAAGCCCAGGTCGATGCGGCCGGCCTTGAGCGCCTCGATCTGCTCCACGGTGATCATCTCGGCCAGTCCTACCTCTACCTGCTGGTCGTGCCGGTCTGATTCGCGCAGTTCGCGGATCAGTTCCGGCAGCACGCCATACAGCACCGACGGCACGAAGCCGATGCCGAACCAGCGCTTGTCCTGCCGCCCGATGCGGCGCGTGCCTTCGATGGTTTCTTCCAGCCGCTGCGTCAGCTGGGTGGTCTGCTCCAGCAGGAAGCGGCCGGCCTCGGTCAGCCGCAGCCCGCGGCCGACGCGGTCGAACAGTGCCACGCCCACTTCTTCTTCCAGCTGGCGGATCTGGCGCGACAGCGGCGGCTGCGCCATATGCAGCCGCTCGGCGGCGCGGGTGACGTTGAGTTCCTGGGCCACGACCTGGAAATAACGCAGGTGCCGGAGTTCCATTGGTGTCCTGCTCCCATACCTGTAGGGTATCGATTGAGACATCATCGGTCTTGGACGCCGGCAAAGTCAAGCCGCATACTTGGCTTCAATGATCAATTCGCATCGACAAGGTATGACCACGACTATCACTTCGGTGGAAGCCATCCTGGTGGACCTGCCCACCATCCGGGCACACCAGCTGGCCATGGCCACCATGCAGCAGCAGACGCTGGTGATCGTGCGGCTGCGCTGCAGCGACGGCGTGGAGGGCATCGGCGAGGCCACCACCATCGGCGGCCTGTCCTATGGCGACGAAAGTCCGGAAGGCATCAAGCTGACCATCGACACCTACCTGGCCCCCGCGCTGGCTGGCCAGGATGCCACCAACGTGCATGGCGCGATGGCGCGCCTGGGCAAGGTCGCGCGCGGCAACCGCTTCGCCAAGTCAGCGCTGGAGACCGCGTTGCTGGATGCGCAGGGCAAGCGCCTGGGCGTGCCGCTGGCCACGCTGCTGGGGGGCGCGGTGCGCTCGACCCTGCCGGTGCTGTGGACGCTTGCCAGCGGCGACACCGCCCGCGACATCGCGGAGGCCGAGCAACTGCTGGCCGAGCGCCGCCACCATACCTTCAAGCTGAAGATCGGCCGGCGCAGCGTGCGCGACGACGTGGCCCACGTGGCCGCGATCAAGCGCGCGCTGGGCGAGCGGGCGCGCGTCACCGTCGACGTCAACCAGGCCTGGAACGAGGCCGACGCCGCCACCGGCATCGCCATGCTGGAAGCCGCCGGCATCGACCTGATCGAGCAGCCCACTCCGCGTGAGCAGCGCATGG
Organism: Cupriavidus sp. FW305-27; assembly: GCF_058787995.1. Taxonomy (NCBI): domain Bacteria; kingdom Pseudomonadati; phylum Pseudomonadota; class Betaproteobacteria; order Burkholderiales; family Burkholderiaceae; genus Cupriavidus; species Cupriavidus sp. FW305-27. Next base: position 26,643 of record NZ_JBYTAG010000046.1, on the reverse strand, counting down.
CGCTGGCCCGGCTGGCCGCGCGCTTCGTGGTGCCGATCATGGCCGATGAAGCGGTGTGCGGCCCGGAAGACGCGATGGAACTGGCGCGCATCGGCGGCGCCGACGTGTTCGCGCTGAAGATCGCCAAGGCCGGCGGCATCTTCGGCATGCTGCGCACCGCCGCGGTGGGCGACGCCGCCGGCATCGCGCTGTACGGCGGCACCATGCTGGAGGGCAGCGTCGGCACCATCGCCGCGGCGCATGGCTTCTGCACGCTGCCGCAGCTGGCCTGGGGCACCGAGCTGTTCGGACCGCTGCTGCTCAAGGACGATATCGTGCAGCAGCGCCCCGAGTACCGCGACTTCAGCCTGCACCTGCCTGAAGGCCCCGGCCTGGGGCTGGCGCTGGACGAAGACAAGCTGGCGCACTACCGGCGCGGCTGAACTGGCAGGCAACTTCCCCGCATGACGCGCTATATGCGCGGGGCGCATCAAGCAGTGAGGAGACTATGAAAACGTTATTCCAGCGGCTGGCAAGCACCGGCCGCGCAGGGGCGCTGGCACTGGCTGCCGGCCTGTCGTTCGCAGCGCCGGCCGCGCACGCGGCCTATCCCGACCATCCGATCCGCTGGATCGTGCCGTTCCCCGCGGGCGGTGCCATGGACAATATCGCGCGCACGCTGGGCGAAGACATGTCGCGCACGCTGGGCCAGGCCATCGTGGTCGAGAACCGGCCGGGCGCCGGCGGCAATATCGGCGCCGAACTGGTGGCGCGCGCGCCCGCCGACGGCTACACGATGATCATCGTTGCCAACGGCATGGCCGTGAACCCGGCGCTGTACGGCCGGCTGAGCTACGACCCGGTCAAGGACTTCGCGCCGGTGTCGCTGCTGGCGGTGGTGCCCAACGTGCTGGTGGCCAGCAAGGCGCGGCGCCAGGAAAGCACCGTCAAGGACGTGGTGGCGCACGCCAAGGCGGCGCCGGGCAAGTACACCTATGCCTCCGCGGGCAATGGCACCTCGATCCACCTGGCAGGCGAGCTGTTCACCTCGATGGCCGGCGTCGACATGCTGCATATCCCCTACAAGGGCAGCGGCCCGGCCATGACGGACCTGCTGGGCGGCCAGGTCGACTACATGTTCGACAGCATCACCTCGGCCAGGCCGCATATCGAATCGGGCAAGCTGACGGCGATCGCGGTCACCACCAGCAAGCGCTCCAGCGCGCTGCCCAACGTGCCGACGGTGGCGGAGGCCGGCCTGCCGGGCTATGAGCTGTCGCCGTGGTTCGCCGCCTTCGTGCCGGCGAAGACGCCGCAGCCGGTCATCGACACGCTCAACCGCGCCATGCTCGAGGCGCTGCGCAAGCCTGCGGTGCAGAAGCGGCTGGCGCTGATCGGCGCCGAGCCGATCGGCAGTTCGCCGGCGGTGCTGCGCGAGCACCTGGCGAAGGAAACCGACAAGTGGGGTGTGCTGATCCGCCAGCGGGGTATCCGGGCGGATTGAGCGGCCCGGACCAACGCGGTTCATAGGGAGACGCCCCCGGAAATGCTCCGGGGGAATGTCATTGCCCTGCCCCCGTCTCCCTGGCACATAATGTGCGTAAGATGCCAGCCGAAAGGCACACTCGAGCGGATCACCCGCCGGCACTGAGGGGAGACAATGAGCAGTTCAACCGACAAGTTCTCGGCCACCATGCGCGATGGCCTGGCCGATCTTGCCCGCCGCCTGCGCTTCGCCATGGAGGAGGGTGCGATCTGGCTGGACGAGCAGCGCATGATCCTGATCCATACCGCCGCCCTGGGCGCGCTGCGCAAGGAACTGGTGGACACCCTGGGCATGGAGCGCGCGCGCGGCCTGTTCATGCGCATGGGCTTCCATTCGGGCATGCGCGATGCGGAGGTCGCGCGCAAGCTGCGCGCCGGCCACAGCGACTTCGGCCAGCTGGAGATCGGGCCCTGCCTGCATACCATCGAGGGGGTGGTGCGGGTCACGCCGGTCAAGGTCGACATCGACATCGCCGCCGGCATCTACGATGGCGAATTCCTGTGGGAAGACTCTTTCGAGGGCGACGTCCACCGCCAGCTGTTCGGCATCGTCGACGAGCCTGCCTGCTGGATGCAGATCGGCTACGCCACCGGCTACACCTCGGCGCTGATGGGGCGCACCATCCTGTACCGCGAGGTCGAGTGCATCGCCTGCGGCCATCCGCACTGCCGCATCATCGGCAAGCCGGTGGAAGCCTGGGAAGACGGCACGCAGGCGCTGGCGCTGTACCAGCCCGATCCCGTGATCGAAACCATCATCGCCTTGCAGAGCGAGGTAGAGCACCTGCGCGCGCTGCAGGGCACCCCGGCCACGCCGGCCGACCTGGTCGGCACCTCGCCCGGCTTCCGTGCCGCCTGGGGCCTGCTGCAGCGGGCCGCGGCCAGCAACGTGACGGTGCTGCTGCTGGGCGAGACCGGCGTGGGCAAGGAGCGGTTCGCGCAGGCGCTGCACAGCGTGAGCGGGCGCGCCGACAAGCCCTTCATTGCCGTGAACTGCGCGGCGATTCCCGATGAGCTGATCGAGTCCGAGCTGTTCGGCGTGGAAAAGGGCGCCTTCACCGGCGCCAGCCAGTCGCGCCCCGGGCGCTTCGAGCGTGCGCATGGCGGCACGCTGTTCCTGGACGAACTGGGCGAGCTGTCCGCCTCGGCCCAGTCCAAGCTGCTGCGCGTGCTGCAGGAAGGCGAGGTCGAGCGCGTGGGCGGCACCGGCACGCGCAAGGTGGATGTGCGGCTGGTGGCCGCCACCAATGTCGACCTGGCCGAAGCCGTGAAGCAGGGCACCTTCCGCAAGGACCTGTACTACCGCCTCAACGTCTACCCGGTCACGATCCCGCCGCTGCGCGAGCGCCTGGACGACATCCGGCCGCTGGCCGAGCGCTTCGTGGCCCGCTACGGCGCGCGCCACGGCAAGCGCATCGTCGGCATCACCGACCGCGCGCTGGCCGAGCTGCGCCACTATGACTGGCCCGGCAATGTGCGCGAACTGGAGAACGTGATCGAGCGCGGCGTGATCCTGGCCAGCCAGGGCGGCCAGATCACGGCCGACCACCTGTTCCTGCCGGGCACCGTGGCACCGGTGGTGGATACCGCGCCGCGGCTGGGCGCGGGCGGCACCTTGCCAGACCTGCGCGAAGCCGCGGTCCATGCGCTGCTGGACCAGATGTCAGAGCAGCAGCTGGCGCTGGGCGACGTCGAGACCGTGCTGATGGAGGCGGCCATGCAGCGCGCCGACGGCAACATGAGCCAGGCGGCGCGGTTGCTCGGCATTACGCGGCCGCAGCTGGCGTATCGGTGGAAGATGCGCGGTACGCGTGCCGGTAACGGGCACGGCAACGGTAACTGACGCCGTTTCCTCGCCTCAAGTGCCGAGGGTTTGCTCCCCTCTCCCGCTTGCGGGAGAGGGAGCGCGCCGGTGGTCATCAACATCGATCGCGTCTTCCAAGCGCCTCGAATTCCAGCTTCTTCCCCACTTGATCATTTGATGCAGCCCCTCCGGGCCGCGCATCGGCCCGAAGTTGCCCGATGCTGCACCGCGCCAGCGATTTTTCCCTGCCAGATCAAGTCTTCTCACCCAGGTTGCCCACGCACGCTGCTGCGCCGCAGGGCAATCCCATCCGCATCTGCTCGCTGCCCGCAAACGCCCGCCCGGCGCGGCTTTTGATCATTTGATCAAGACCTGTGCGCAGCTTCATCAATTCATCGATGCGTTTCGCGCGGACCTTTCCGGGTTAACGCGCACGCTCGCCATCGCCAATTCCCCGTAACCCTTGTCCCACAACGCTTCGCGCTTGCTGGCACGGTCTTCGCAGTAAGGCCTGCGTCCAGCCAACGCAACGGAGCGCGCCATGAACACCCCGTCGGTTCCCCTGTTCGAAGCCACGCCGCGCTATGTGCGGGTCGAGGGCCGCACCCCCGAAGGGTTTGTGCAGTTCGCCTTCAGCGTGGCCGACCCGGAGCTCAACGTCGAACTGATCATGCCGGAACCGATGTTCGAAGCCTTCTGCTGCGTCAACCGCGTGCGCTTCCTGCCCCCGCTGGAAACCGCGCCGCAGCCGCAAGCCGACGACTGACGCCGCAGCCACCGCATCACAAAGAGAGAAGGGATACAGGAGACCAAGCGATGCAAGTCGATATCAAGACCCAGCAGATCCAGCCGCTGCGCCAGACCTACGGCCATGTCGCGCGCCGCTTCGGCGACAAGCCGGCGTCGCGCTACCAGGAGGCGACCTACGACGTGCAGTCTGAGGTGAACTTCCACTACCGCCCCACCTGGGACCCAGGCTTCGAGCTGTATGACAAGCGCCGCACGGCGATCGTGATGCAGGACTGGTACGCGCTGAAGGACCCGCGCCAGTTCTACTACGGCGCCTACGTGACCGCGCGTGGGCGCCAGCAGGATGCAACCGAAAAGAGCTTTGCCTTCGTCGAGAAGCGCGGGCTGCTGCAGGCGCTGCCGGCCGAATGGCAGGAACGCCTGGCCGTTGGCCTGCTGCCGCTGCGCCATGTGGAGTGGGGCGCCAACATGAACAACTTCTACTGCGCCGACTATGGCTGGGGCACGGCCATCACGCAGGCCTGCACCTATTGCGCGATGGACCGCCTGGGTATCGCCCAATACCTGTCGCGCATCGGCATGCTGCTGGACGGCAATACCGGCGTGGCGCTGGAGCGGGCCAGGGTGGCCTGGCTGGAGAGCGCCGCGTGGCAGCCGCTGCGCCGCTTTGTCGAGCACACCTTTGTCACCGGGGACTGGTTCGAGACCTTCGTCGCACAGAACCTGGTGCTCGACGGACTGCTCTACCCGCTGGTCTACCAGCATGCCGACGCGGTGATCGCGCGCGCCTGCGGCACCGGGCTGGCGGTGCTGACCGAATTCATGAACGACTGGCGCGACGAGCACGCACGCTGGGTCGATGCCGTGATCCAGGCCGCAGCGGCCGAGTCCGACGCCAACCGCGCGCTGCTGTCGGGCTGGGCGCGCGCCGCCTGCGCCGAGGTGGCGCAGGCGCTGGTGCCGGTGGCCGATGCGCTCACCGGCGAAGACGGCGCGCAGATGGTGGCGCTGTGCCGCGAGCAGTTCGAAGTCCGCCTGGGCAGGCTCGGCCTGGCTGCCTGATCCGCCCACGACGTACCCCACGGAGACACGCCATGTCAGCCACCGCTGCCAACGTCTATATCGCCCTGCAGAACAACGACGACACCCGACCCATCATCGACGCCATCACCGAGGCCAACCCGCATGCGGTGGTGTCGCAGTTTCCCGCCATGGTCAAGATCGACGCCCCCGGCCACCTGACCATCGTGCGCGAACTGGTGGCCGGCAAGCTCGGCCGCGACTGGGACCTGCAGGAGATCCACCTGAACCTGATCTCGCTGTGCGGAAACATCGACGAAGACGAAGACGCCTTCACGCTGCGCTGGAACGCCTGACCGGGCAGCGGCACACAGAACATCACGGAGACATCATGGACGCACGCAAGAAGCTCAACCTGCGCGAGAAGTACGCCTCGATGACGCGGGACCTGGCCTGGGAAACGACCTACGAGCCGATGGACAAGGTCTTCCCGTTCGACAAGTACGAGGGCATCCGCATCCACGACTGGGACAAATGGGAAGACCCGTTCCGCATGACCATGGATGCCTACTGGAAGTACCAGTCGGAGAAGGAGCGCAAGCTGTACGCGATCATCGACTCGTTCGTGCAGAACAACGGCCACCTGAACGTATCCGACCCGCGCTACCTGAACGCGCTGCGGTTGTTCCTGACCGGCGTGACGCCGCTGGAATACGCCGCCCACCGCGGCTACGCGCACCTGGGCCGCCATTTCCGCGGCGCCGGCGCGCGCGTGGCGGCGCAGATGCAGTCGGTCGACGAGCTGCGCCACGCCCAGACCCAGCTGCACACGCTGTCGGTCTACAACAAGTACTTCCACGGCTTTGGCGAATGGCGCCACATGCACGACCGGGTCTGGTACCTGTCGGTGCCCAAGTCCTACTTCGAGGACGCGATGAGCGCGGGGCCGTTCGAGTTCATCACCGCGATCTCGTTCTCGTTCGAGTATGTGCTGACCAACCTGCTGTTCATGCCGTTCATGTCCGGCGCCGCCTACAACGGCGACATGGCCACGGTGACCTTCGGCTTCTCCGCGCAGTCCGACGAGTCGCGCCACATGACGCTGGGCCTGGAAGTGGTCAAGTTCCTGTGCGAGCAGGACCCCGGCAATATCCCGATCCTGCAGAAGTGGCTGGACAAGTGGTTCTGGCGCGGCTTCCGACTGCTCACGCTGGTCGGCATGATGATGGACTACATGCTGCCCAAGCGCGTGATGTCGTGGGCCGAGGCCTGGGAGATGTACTTCGAGCAGGCGGGCGGGGCCCTGTTCAAGGATCTGGAGCGCTACGGCCTGCGCATGCCCAAGTACCACGAAGTGGCCACCAGGACCAAGGACCGCATCACGCACGAGGCCTGGGCCACCTTCTACAACTACGCGGGCGCCGCCGGCTTCCACACCTGGGTGCCCAAGGCCGACGAGATGGCATGGCTGGCCGAGAAGTACCCCCAGACCTTCGAGCGCTACTACAAGCCGCGCCTGGACCACTGGCAGGAGCGCCAGCAGGCCGGCGAGCGCTTCTACAACACCACGCTGCCGATGCTGTGCCAGACCTGCCAGATCCCGATGGTGTTCTCGGAGCCGGACGACCCGACCCAGACCTGCTACCGCGAAAGCAGCTACCACGGCATGAAGTTCCATTTCTGCTCGGACGGCTGCAAGGACATCTTCGACGACGAGCCCGCCAAGTACGCGCAGGCCTGGCTGCCGGTGCACCAGATCTACCAGGGCAACTGCGGCGGCGCCACGCTGGAGGACGTGCTCAAGTGGTACCGGCTGAACCCGGGCGCTGACAACCTCGACTTCGAGGGCTCGCAGGACCAGCGCAACTGGAACGCGTGGAAGGGCATCGGGCCTGCCGCGGACGCCGCCTGAAGCGGCCCCCATCACAAGACAAGGAGACAACCATGCCCGTCGTATCCATCGGCGACTACGCCTTCGAGGCGGCCGACCGCGAGGCCGTGTTCCACGGCAACCGGCTGCTCTATATCGGCTGGGACGGCCACCTGCTGTTCTGCGCGCCGCATTGCTTCCCGTTCCCGCCGTCGATGCCGCTGCGCGACGTGGTCGACAAGGTGCTGCCCGGCGTCTACGGCTACCACCCCGACTTTGCCCGCATCGACTGGGGCCAGGTGCAGTGGCTGCGCGGCGGCCAGCCCTGGCAGCCCGACCTGGACCGCTCGCTGGAAGAGAACGGCCTGGGCCACAAGGACGTGATCCGCTTCCGCACGCCGGGGCTGGACGGCATCGGCGGCAGCCGCAGCTGAGGCGCATGGTCGAACGCACCACCGGAAGGAGACCAAGATGTATTCGCTGACCATTGAACCGATCGGGCAGACCATCCCCATCGCTCCCGGGCAGACCGTGCTGGACGCCTGCCTGCGCAACGGCGTGTGGCTGCCCCATGCCTGCTGCCACGGGCTGTGCGCCACCTGCAAGGTGCAGGTGGTGGACGGCGAGGTCGAGCAGGGCGAGGCCTCCAGCTTCGCGCTGATGGATTTCGAGCGCGACAACGGCCAGTGCCTGGCCTGCTGCGCGACCGCGCAGTCGGACCTGGTGATCGAGGCCGACATCGAGGAAGACGCCGATGCGCTGGGCCTGCCGCTGGCCGACTATCGCGCCGAAGTTGTCGAGACGCGCGCCCTGACGCCCACCATCCTGGGCATCTGGCTGCGTGTGAAGGATGGTGGACGCACGACCTTCCAGGCCGGTCAGTACGTCAACCTGAACGTGCCGGGCTGCGACCAGCCGCGTGCGTTCTCGCTGGCCAACGCGCCGGGCGACGAGCTGGTCGAGCTGCACGTGCGGCGCGTGCCGGACGGGCAGGCCACCGGCTACCTGCACGACCAGCTGGCGGTCGGCGACGAATTGTCGTTCTCAGCGCCCTATGGCCGCTTCTTCGTGCGCAAGTCGGCGCAGGTGCCGATGCTGTTCCTCGCGGGCGGCTCCGGCCTGTCCAGCCCGCGCGCGATGATCCTGGACCTGCTGGCCGCCGGCGAGACCCTGCCGATGACGCTGGTGCAGGGCGCGCGCAACCGCGGCGAGCTGTACTACGACGCCGAGTTCCAGGCACTGGCGCAGGCCCACCCCAACTTCCGCTACGTGCCCGCGCTGTCGGACGAACCCGCCGACAGCGGCTGGAGCGGCGCGCGCGGCTACGTGCATGACGTGCTGCACCAGCTCTACGCGCAGGACGGCAATGCCGACTTCCGCGGCCACAAGGCCTACCTGTGCGGGCCGCCGCCGATGATCGAGGCTTGCATCCGCACGCTGATGCAGGGCCGGCTGTTCGAGGCGGATATCCACACCGAGAAGTTCCTGTCCGCGGCCGATGCGCAGAACAGCGCGCGCAGTCCGCTGTTCAAGATCTGAGGAGGCCGGCCATGCATACCGTCGAGATCGCCGGCAGCGGGCTGCGCTACCCCTGCGCGGCGGAGCAGAACCTGCTGCGGGCCATGGAAGTGCTGGGCCAGCGCGGCATCCCCGCCGGCTGCCGCGGCGGCGGCTGCGGCGTGTGCAAGGTCCGCATCGAAGCCGGCGACTTTCACGCCGGCAAGATGAGCCGCGCCTGCCTGTCCGAAGCGGAGCAGCGCGACGGACTGGTGCTGGCCTGCAAGACCTACCCGGACAGCGATATCCGCCTGCGGCCGGTGGCCCTGCTGCAGCGCTGCCTGGAAAAGCAGCGGTGGCGCGAACAGGGCCGGTAGCACGCAAACGAAGCACAAGCAAGGAAGGTGGCACCCACACAACGCCACCCCACCACACCAGGAGACCCATCATGGCATTGACAGGCGTATTGCGACCGGGGCATGTAGCCCTGCGCGTGCTGGAGCTGGAACCGGCGCTGAAACACTACACCGAGGTACTCGGCTTGATCGAAACCGCGCGCGATGCGCAGGGCCGGGTGTTCCTGAAGGCATGGGACGAGCACGACCACCACAGCGTGGTGCTGCGCGAGGCCGACAGTCCGGGCATGGACTACATGGGTTTTCGCGTCGACAGCGGCCACACGCTGGAGCGGCTGGCGCAGGAGGTGGAGCAATCCGGCCTGGCCAGCGATTGCAAGTGGATCGCCGCGGGCGAGCACCCGCATACCGGCGTGCGCTTTCGCTTCACCATCCCGACAGGGCATGCGATCGAACTCTTTGCCGACAAGGACAAGCTTGGCTGCAAGACCGGCGACCTCAATCCCGACCCCTGGCCGGACGACCTGCGCGGCATGGCGCCCAGCCGCTTCGACCACTGCCTGCTGTATGGCGACGATGTCGACGGCACCGTCAAGTTGTTCCGCGACGTGCTGGGCTTTTCTCTGGCCGAGCAGGTCGTGGCCGGGGCCGACGGCGAGATGCTGATCGGTGCCTTCCTGACCTGCTCGAACAAGGCGCACGACATTGCCTTTATCCGCCACCCGGAGAAGAACCGCTTCCACCATGCCTCGTTCCTGCTTGATAACTGGAGCGAAGTGTTGAAGGCGGCCGACATCATCTCCAAGAAGGACGTGTCGCTCGACATCGGCCCGACCCGTCACGGCATTACGCGTGGCGCGACGATCTACTTCTTCGATCCCTCGGGCAACCGCAACGAGGTCTTCTCCGGCGGCTATATCCACTACCCGGACAAGCCCACCATCACCTGGACCGATAACGAGCTGGGGCGCGCGATCTTCTACCACGACAGGAAGCTGAACGAAGCGTTCTTGAATGTGCTGACCTGAGCGCGAACGCTCGCCTCCCGCTCGTTTGCTCCCTCTCCCGCTTGCGGGAGAGGGAGCACCCAATCGATGAGCGGAGGATTGCCGTGCACGAATGCTTCAATACCAGAGAAACAACATGAAAGACTTCAAGAACTTCATCAACGGCGAGTGGGTCGGCACCGCGCGGACCTTCGAGAACCGCAATCCGGCCGACAACAGCCTGATCGGCCACGTGCACGAGGCCGGACAGGCCGAGGTCGACGCCGCGGTGCGGGCCGCGCGCAGCGCGCTGCAGGGACCGTGGGGCCGCATGACGGTGGCGCAGCGGGTCGAGCTGCTGCACGCGGTGGCCGACGGCATCAACCGCCGCTTCGACGAATTCGTGCAGGCCGAGATTGCCGATACCGGCAAGCCCTTCGGGCTGGCCAGTCATATCGACATCCCGCGCGGCGCGGCCAACTTCAAGGTCTTTGCCGACCTGATCCGCAACGTGCCGACCGAAAGCTTTGCCATGGACACGCCCGACGGCGGCAAGGCCATCAACTACGCGGTGCGCAGCCCGCGCGGCGTGATCGGCGTGGTGTGCCCGTGGAACCTGCCGCTGCTGCTGATGACATGGAAGGTCGGGCCGGCGCTGGCCTGCGGCAACACCGTGGTGGTCAAGCCCTCGGAGGAGACCCCCGCCACCGCGACGCTGCTGGGCGAGGTGATGAACGAGGCCGGCGTGCCGCCCGGCGTCTACAACGTGGTGCACGGCTTTGGCCCGGATTCGGCCGGCGCGTTCCTGACCGCGCACCCGCAGGTCAACGGCATCACCTTCACCGGCGAGACCCGCACCGGCGAGGCCATCATGAAGGCAGCGGCCAACGGCGTGCGGCCGGTGTCGTTCGAGCTGGGCGGCAAGAACGCGGGCATCGTGTTCGCCGATGCGGATTTCGACAAGGCCGTGGCCGGCATCACGCGCTCGGCGTTCGAGAACAGCGGCCAGGTGTGCCTGGGCACCGAGCGCGTCTACGTGCAGCGGCCGATCTTCGAGCGCTTTGTCGCCGCGCTGAAGGCGAAGGCCGAGGGCCTGAAGCTGGGTCGGCCCACCGAGCCCGGCGTGAACATGGGCCCGCTGGTGTCGCACGAGCACCGCGACAAGGTGCTGTCCTACTACCGCAAGGCCGCCGGGGCCGGCGCCACCGTGGTCACCGGCGGCGGCGTGCCGCAGATGCCGGGGGCGCTGGCCGAAGGCGCCTGGGTGCAGCCCACCATCTGGACCGGCCTGCCGGAAAGCGCCGCCGTGATCCGCGAGGAGATCTTCGGGCCGTGCTGCCATATCGCCCCGTTCGACACCGAAGAGGAAGTCATCACGCTGGCCAACGACAGCCCGTACGGCCTGGCCGCCACGGTCTGGACCGGCGACCTCGGCACCGCGCACCGCATGGGCAGCGCGCTGGACGTTGGCATCTGCTGGATCAATGCCTGGTTCCTGCGCGACCTGCGCACCGCATTTGGCGGCGCCAGGCAGTCCGGCATCGGCCGCGAGGGCGGTGTCCATTCGCTCGAGTTCTACACCGAGCTGCGCAACGTCTGCGTCCGCCTGTGAGGTCCCGTCATGCATAACGAACTTATCCTTGAGATCGGCGCCGGCCTGCACCATGCGCTGGCCTCCCGTCGCCCGGTGGCGCCGCTGACCGAATCATGGCCGGAGCTGAGCATCGACGATGCCTACCGCATCCAGCTGGCGATGGTGCAGCATCGGCTCGACGCCGGCGAGCGCGTGGTCGGCAAGAAGATCGGTGTGACCAGCCGCGTGGTGATGGACATGCTCGACGTGCGCCAGCCCGACTTTGGCCACCTGCTGTCCGGCATGGTCTACCCCGACGGCGCGGCGATTCCCGCCGACACCCTGATCGCGCCCAAGGCCGAAGGCGAGATTGCCTTCGTGCTGAAGGAAGACCTGGAGGGGCCGGGCGTGACCAATGCCGACGTGCTGCGCGCCACCGCCTATGTGCTGCCTTGCTTCGAGATCGTCGACTCGCGCATCCGCGACTGGAAGATCCGCATCCAGGACACCGTGGCTGACAACGCATCGTCAGGCGTGTTCGTGCTGGGCGATGCCGCGGTGGACCCGCGCAGCGTGGACCTGGGCACGGTCGGCATGACGCTGGAGAAAAACGGCGAGATCGTCGCGACCGGCGCCGGCGCGGCCGCGCTCGGGCATCCCGTCAATGCGGTGGCGTGGCTGGCCAATACGCTTGGCCGGCTGGGCATTGGCCTGAAGCGGGGCGAGGTGATCCTGTCCGGCTCTCTTGCCGCGATGGTGCCCGTAACCGCCGGCGACCAGCTGCGCATCAGCCTGGGCGGCATCGGCTCGGCCGGCGTGCGCTTCGTCTGAACCCGACCCATTTTTCAATTCAGCGCAGGACATGCCATGAACCTGACACACGACACCATTGCCCGGCTCGCCGAGCACCTGGAGAACGCCGAGCTGCAGCGCGAGGCGGTGCGCAAGATCACCGACGAATACCCGGACATGGACTGGGACGACGCCTACGCCATCCAGGACGCCATCCGCGCGCGCAAGGAGGCGCGCGGCACCCGCATCGCCGGGCTCAAGATGGGCCTGACTTCGTTCGCGAAGATGCGCCAGATGGGCGTGAGCGACCCGGTGTACGGCTTCCTCACCGACTATGGCGCCTGCATGGACGGCGCCGCCATCGATACCGGCACGCTGATCCATCCCAAGGTGGAAGCCGAGATCGCCTTCGTGCTGAAGGCGCCGCTCAAGGGGCCTGGCTGCCATATCGGCGACGTGCTGGCCGCGACGGACTTCGTGGTGCCGGCGGTGGAGGTGATCGACTCGCGCTACGAGAACTTCCGCTTCGACCTGAAGAGCGTGATTGCCGACAACACCTCGTCGGCGCGCTTCGTCGTGGGCGGCACGCACCGCGGCGCCGAGGGGCTGGACCTGAAGAACCTGGGCGTGGTGCTGGAGAAGAACGGCGAGGTGGTGGCCACCGCGGCCGGCGCGGCGGTGCTCGGGCATCCGGCCAGCAGCGTCGCCATGCTGGCCAATATGCTTGGGGCGCGCGGGCGCGAGCTGCCGGCGGGCACCTTCATCATGACCGGCGGCGTGACCGAGGCCATCGCGGTGGCGGCCGGCGACAACATCACCGTTCGCTACCAGCACCTGGGCACGGTATCGATGCGCTTCACCTGAACCGCGTAGCAAGGAGACACACCATGCCAATCATGCAGGTCTTCCTGATCGAAGGCCGTACCGACGAACAGAAGGCGCGCCTGATCCGCGCGCTCACCGATGCCGCGGTCGAAGCGGTGGGCGCACCGGTGGAAACCGTGCGCGTGATGATCACCGAAGTACCGAAGGCGCAGTTCGGCATCGGCGGCAAGACCGCCACGGAACTGGGCCGCTGACGCCCACGCGATAAGGACAACGACATGGACATGAAAGCAAGCGGCCGCCACAAGGTGGCCATCATCGGCTCCGGCAATATCGGCACCGATCTGATGATCAAGGTAATGCGCCACGGCCGGAGCCTGGAGATGGGCGCCATGGTGGGCATCGATGCCGCGTCGGACGGGCTGGCCCGCGCCGCGCGCCTGGGCGTGCCGACCACGGCCGAGGGCATCGACGGGCTGGTCGGCATGCCGGGCTTCGGCGATATCCGCATCGCCTTCGATGCCACCTCGGCCGGTGCTCATGCGCATCACAACCGCGTGCTGCAGCAGCACGGCGTGCGCGTGATCGACCTGACGCCGGCGTCGATCGGCCCGTACGTGGTGCCGGTGGTCAACCTGGACCAGCACCTGGATGCCCCCAACATCAATATGGTCACCTGCGGCGGCCAGGCCACCATCCCCATGGTGGCGGCGGTGTCGCGCGTGGCCAGAGTGCACTACGCCGAGATCGTGGCGTCGATCTCGAGCAGGTCGGCCGGGCCGGGCACGCGCGCCAATATCGACGAGTTCACCGAGACCACCAGCCAGGCGCTGTGCTCGGTGGGCGGCGCCGCGCGCGGCAAGGCCATCATCGTGCTCAACCCGGCGGAACCGCCGCTGATGATGCGCGACACGGTCTTCACGTTGTCGGAGGACGGCGATGAAGCGGAAATTGCGGCGAGCGTCGAAGCGATGGCGCAGGCAGTGCAGGGCTACGTACCGGGTTACCGGCTCAAGCAGCGCGTGCAGTTCGAGCGTATCGCCGCGTCGGCGCCATTGAATATCCCCGGCCTGGGACCGATGAGCGGGCTCAAGACCTCGATCTTCCTGGAAGTGGAGGGCGCCGCCCATTACCTGCCGGCCTATGCCGGCAACCTCGACATCATGACCAGCGCCGCACTGGCCTGCGCCGAGCGCCTGGCCGAGACCCGGCTGTCCGCATGAGCCGCAGGGAGACAAAGATGACCGCACAACCCACCAAGAAGCTCTACATCTCGGACGTGACGCTGCGCGACGGCAGCCACGCCATCCGCCACCAGTACAGCCTGGAGCACGTGCGCCGCATCGCGGCCGCGCTCGACGCCGCGCGCGTGGATTCGATCGAGGTCGCGCACGGCGACGGGCTGTCGGGCTCCAGCTTCAACTACGGCTTTGGCGCCCATACCGACCTGGAATGGATCGCCGCCGTGGCCGAGACCGTGCGCCATGCCCGCGTGGCCACGCTGCTGCTGCCGGGCGTGGGCACCGTGCACGACCTGCGCGCCGCCTATGATGCCGGCGCGCGCGTGGTGCGCGTGGCCACGCACTGCACCGAAGCCGATGTCTCGCGCCAGCACATCGAATATGCGCGCGAACTCGGCATGGACACCGTCGGCTTCCTGATGATGAGCCACATGACCACGCCCGCGGCGCTGGCGCAGCAGGCGAAGCTGATGGAAAGCTACGGCGCCCAGTGCGTGTATGTGGTCGATTCCGGCGGCGCGCTGGGCATGCAGGACGTGCGCGAGCGCTTCCGCGCCTTCAAGGATGTGCTCAGGCCGGAAACCCAGACCGGCATGCACGCCCATCACAACCTGAGCCTGGGCGTGGCCAATTCCATCGTCGCGGTGGAAGAGGGCTGCGACCGCGTCGACGCCAGCCTGGCCGGCATGGGTGCCGGCGCCGGCAACGCCCCGCTGGAAGTCTTTATCGCCGCCGCCGAACGCCTGGGCTGGCAGCACGGCTGCGACCTCTACACGCTGATGGATGCCGCCGACGACATCGTGCGCCCGCTGCAGGACCGCCCGGTGCGCGTCGACCGCGAGACCCTGGCGCTGGGCTACGCCGGGGTCTATTCAAGCTTCCTGCGCCATGCCGAGGCCGCCGCGGCGCGCTACGGCCTGGGCACGGTCGACATCCTCGTCGAGCTGGGCCGGCGGCGCATGGTGGGCGGGCAGGAAGACATGATCGTGGATGTGGCGCTGGATTTGCTGGCGCGGCGCAGTGCTCAGGCGGGGCAGGCAGTGCCGTCGGCGGCGGTGGCCTGAGCGTCGGCAGGCGCGGTCAGGGCGACGCCGGCGCGGCGCGCGCCGCAACGATCGCCAGCATCGGGCGCTCACGCTCGATGGCCAGGGCCGGCTGCGCGGCAACCTGCGCGTCAGTCGGTCCCCGCCGTGGTCGCGTCGCCGCTTGCCATGCGGTGGAAGACAATATCGTCGACCAGCGGTTCCAGCGGTGCCGCAATGCGGTCGATGGTGCCTTCCCGGTTGTAGAGGAAGGTGAGGGCCAGGTTGTCGGGATGGATTTCGGCGGGTTTTTCGGCGGTGGTGAACACATCGTAATGACGATGGGCGAGCTGGCCGGACATGCCGCGCCAGCGCCAGGAGAGTGCATCGCCATCGGTATCGATGGTGATCTGCCCGTAGGCGGGATGGGAGTAATCGCCGGCGTAGTCGTGCAGCGGATGGCTGGGAGCGGTGCCGGTGTGTTGCCGCGCCTGTCGTGCCGACTTGTCGACCCGCAGCTGCGCGAGCATTTCCTGGCGCCGGGCGCGCATGCGGCCGAGCCAGTCGATGGGCGCATGGTCGCGCAACTGGTCCAGGGCCGCATAGGTCAGCAGCGCGGTCACCGCGCTGGGTGCCCGGTTGGTCAGCACCGCAATGCCGATACGCCTGGATGGCATCAGCGTCATCAGCGCCGCCCAGCCCAGCCAGCTGCCGCTGTGCGAGACCGTGCGCTCGCCGCGGTATTGCTCGACCGTGAGGCCAAGGCCGTAATGCTGATCGCCGATCTCCGGGAACTCCGACATGCCGATATGCACGCCTGGCGTCATCATGTCGCGCACGATCGCCGGCGATAGCAGGGCACGCCCGCCAACCTTGCCTTCATCCAGCAGGCAGCGCATCCATTTCGCCAGGTCCTCCACCGAGGTGGCGAGGCCACCGGCCGGCTTCACAATGGAGGACCAGTTCGCACGCAAGCACTCGCTTGCAACCATCGTATGCGGGTGCGCGTGGTCGGGAGCGGCGGCCAGGGCCTCGGCGCAGAAACCGAAGCGTGAGAAGCCCAGCGGCCGCAGCAGGCGCTCCTCGGTGAAGTCCTCCCAGCGCTGGCCGCTGAGGCGCTCGGCCACATGGCCGGCGATCACGTAGCCAAGGTTCTGGTACTGCCAGCGTTCGCGCAGGTCACGGCTGGGCGCCAGGTGGCGCAGCCGTGCCAGCAGTTCGCCGGTGTCGAGGTCACCCGGGGTATGGAGCCAGTCGTGGCGCGGCATGCCGCTGTGGTGGCAGAGCAGGTCGCGCACCGTGATGCGCTCGGTGGCGACGGCATCGTGCAGCCGGAATCCCGGGATCAGGTCGCGCACGGGCGTGGCCCAGTCCAGCCTGCGCTCGTCCACCAGCAGGCCCAGGCCGGCCGCGGTGAAGGACTTGGTGATCGAGCACAGCATGAACTGCGTGGCCGTTGTCACCGGTGCTGATCCGGCGCTGTCGCGGACGCCGTAGCCCAGCATCAGGACGGGCTCGCCGTCGCGGATCACGGCCAGCGCAAGCCCGGGGATCTTCCAGTCCGCCATCGACTCTTCGACCAGTGCATCGAATCCGTTCAGCATGGGGCATTCCTGGGGGCATGGGCTCCGTATGCTGCCATGTCCTGGCGACGCAGTCATCGCCGGGTCGAAGTGACTGTGCCTTGCTTGCAACATCCCCAGCGTTGACAGCCATTCCTCCTGCTGGCCACGCCATGCCCCTCTCTCGTAGGGATCAGTTCGGCGCGTCGCGTCGTTAGCCAGCGCAACAGGAGCACGGACCGGGGTGCCGATACGCTGGCCACGCAGCGGCGCGCGGCGCACAGGCTGGCCGCGGCATAGCGCCACGCCGGGCCGGCCTGGCTGCAAGGTGGCCCCGGGGCGGGTAAACTGGCCGGTCCCAGCCTCCTTGCCACCGCCATGACCGCCCTGCCTATCTCCTTCGACGACGTCGCCGCCGCACACGAACGCATCCGCGCGGCGGCTCACCGCACCCCGGTGCTGACCTCCGCCACCGCGAACGTGGCCACCGGCGCGCAACTGTTCTTCAAGGCCGAGAACTTCCAGCGCATCGGCGCCTTCAAGTTCCGCGGCGCCTACAACGCCATCGCCCAGTTCACGCCGCAGCAGAAGGCGGGCGGCGTGCTGGCGTTCTCTTCCGGCAACCATGCGCAGGCGATCGCGCTGTCGGCCCGGTTGCTGGGCGTGCAGGCGGTGATCGTGATGCCGCAGGACGCCCCCGCGATCAAGATCGAAGCCACGCGCGGCTATGGCGCCGAAGTGGTGCTGTACGACCGCTACCAGGACGATCGCGAAGCGCTGGGCCGGCGCATCGCCGCCGAGCGCGGCATGACGCTGATCCCGCCGTATGACCATCCGCACGTGATGGCGGGGCAGGGCACGGCGGCCAAGGAGCTGTTCGAGGAAACCGGGCCGCTGGACATGCTGGTGGTGTGCCTCGGCGGTGGCGGGCTGCTGTCGGGCTGCGCGGTGGCGGCCCGGGCGATGTCGCCCGGCTGTGCCGTGTACGGCGTCGAACCCGAGGCCGGCAACGATGGCCAGCGCAGCCTGCGCAGCGGCGAGATCGTCCGCATCGACACCCCGCGCACCATTGCCGACGGCGCGCAGACGCCGTTCCTGGGCAACCACACCTTTGCCGTGATCCGCGAGCTGGTGACGGACATCGTCACGGTGTCGGATGCGGAACTGGTCGACACCATGAAGTTCTTCGCCGGGCGCATGAAGATCGTGGCTGAGCCCACCGGCTGCCTGGCCGCCGCCGCGGTGCTGCACGGCAAGCTGGATGTGAAGGGCAAGCGCGTGGGGATCATCATCTCGGGCGGTAATGTCGACCTGGGCGCCTTCGGCAGCTTCCTGCTGGGCTGAGTCGGGCGGCAGGGAATCCTGGACTGGCCCTGGCCGTCTAACCTGCAATCCGCGACGACAAAGCCAGGGGCGGCCATGACGGACAAGCGCCACTATGACGTGCTGGACACCGGCGCCGGCAAGCCGGTCAAGCTGTGGACGCGCGGCGTCCCGGTGGAAGGCGCTGCCCGCGAGCAACTGCTGAACACGGCGCGGATGCCGTTCATCTTCCGCCATCTTGCGGTGATGCCGGATGTACATCTGGGCAAGGGCTCGACCATCGGCTCGGTGATCCCGACCGTGGGCGCGGTGATTCCCGCCGCGGTGGGCGTGGATATCGGCTGCGGCATGATGGCCGTGAAGACCTCGCTCACCGCCGCTGACCTGCCCGACAACCTCGGGCCGCTGCGCAGCGCGATCGAGCACGCCGTTCCTCACGGTCGCACCGCGCAGGGCGGGCGGCGCGACCAGGGGGCCTGGGGCTCGGCGCCGGCGCCCGTTGACGCGGCATGGGCCGAAATGGCGCCGGGCTTTCGCCGCATCACCGACAAGTATCCGCACCTGGCGCGCACCAACCATCGCAATCACCTGGGCACGCTCGGCACCGGCAACCACTTTATCGAGGTGTGCCTGGACGAGGCCCAGGCAGTCTGGTTCATGCTGCACAGCGGCTCGCGCGGCGTCGGCAATGCCATCGGCACGACCTTCATTTCGCTGGCGCAGCAGGACATGCGCAAGCACCTCGCCAACCTGCCGGACCGCGACCTGGCCTACCTGGTCGAAGGCTCCACGCACTACGAGGACTACATCTTCGCCGTGTCATGGGCCCAGGCCTACGCGCGCCGCAACCGCGAGCTGATGATGGAGGCGGTGCTGGCCGCTGCGCAGCGCGTGCTGCGCAAGCCCTTCCAGGCGCAGCTGGAGGCGGTCAACTGCCACCACAACTACGTGCAGAAGGAGCATCACTTCGGCGCCGACGTGCTGGTAACGCGCAAGGGCGCGGTCAGTGCGCGCGTGGGCGAGCTGGGCATCATCCCGGGATCGATGGGCGCGCGCTCGTTTATCGTGCGCGGCAAGGGCAATCCGGAGTCCTTCTGCTCATGCAGCCACGGCGCGGGGCGCACCATGAGCCGCAGCGAGGCCAAGCGCCGCTTCACCGTGGCCGACCAGGTGCATGCGACCGAGGGGGTCGAATGCCGCAAGGACGCCGCGGTGATCGACGAGATTCCGATGGCGTACAAGGACATCGACGCGGTGATGGCGGCGCAGGCTGACCTGGTGGAGATCGTGCACACGTTGCGGCAGGTGGTGTGCGTGAAAGGCTGAATGGCTGTTGCCCTCGCCGCCGAGCGGCCTCTGGCAGGGGCATCCGGCACTGAATCCGCCCTGCGCAGAGGCATTGCAGCCGGGGCCACTCTACTGGAAGATCAGCGTGCCCACCGGTTGTCCGTTTGCACCGAAGAAAGTGGACTTGGACGAGACAAAGCTGATGTTTCCGCTGGTGTCGATCCGGAACGTGGTTTCCTCCTCTCCGACCCGGGCATTGCTGTTATCGAACTCTGTGTTGAGGAATGTCACGAGGAGCGTGGTCCCAGAATCGGGTGCCACGGAAAAGGACTGGGTGAGCGAGCCCAGTTTCGCGGCTTGCGTGTTGTCCGAGAAAATCGTGGCGGTTGCCAGCGGGCCGGAGTCGCCAGCCTTTACAGTTGCCGGGAATGTGTAGTCGGCGAAAGCCGCATAACCATCCGCCCCCTGGTCGATGGCGACCACGGCAAAGGTTGCCGAGTTTCTGAAGATTAACCTGGTGCCCGAAAACGGCTCCGAGTTTCCGTTCGTGATGACTGTGCCTATGACGGTTTCGGTGGTCTTCAGGACAACGGCGCTGTTCAGCGTGGCGGAATCGGCTGGCGCCGCGTTGAGCGTTCCTGAGCCTGAAACTGGCTTATTCTCGACTGAACCGGAGATGGAAAAATTCGCGGTTATGCCGTTGGCCGCCAGCGCCGCCATGGCGGTGGTGAGCGGCACTGTCAGCGTTTGCGCCGGCGGACTCGCTGCCTCGCTGCTGCCGCCGTCATCTCCGCCGCCGCCACAGCTGCCAAGTAAGAACGAAAATGCGAACAAAAATAAGAATCTCTTGGGCATCGCCGGCTCCTGACGGAAGTGCCCCGGATTCGAAATTTTTTTAGGCGCGCCGCGGCAGAAAAGGAAGGCTCTGGCATAAATCGCAGGTTTCACGTTCCTGCCGATCCTCAAAATGCCAGGCTGTCGGGAAGGCTTGGCTTACGATGGCGTCGCGAAAATGCTCCCGCAACAAATATGCCATCCATGCCATCGCGTTTGATTCTTCTCGGTTTTTTCAAGCATGTATATTCGGCAAACATGCGAAACAACAAGATCGGTTCCGTTTTTGATACGCGCCGTCATCGGCGCCCCGTCTCTGCAGGTGAACCTTGGCGCTGAATGGGATGCCGCCTGGCTGCCCGGTCTGACACTGAGCGGCGCGCTTGCCTACACCGGGAGCCAGTATGTTGACCAGGCCAATACCCAGAGCTTGCCAGCCTGGACGCGCATGGACCTGGGTGCGCGCTACCGGACCAGGATGGCCGGGACAGACGCGACCCTTCGCCTCTATCTGCGCAATGTGTTCGACCGCCGTTATTGGGCGGCCGTGGACAGCTATGGCGGCCTCGCGATTGGCGAGCCGCGTACGTTGATGATGTCGGCGACGGTCGGCTTCTGATCCGGCCTGAAGGCGGCCCGGCGCCACCGGATCGTCGCGGCCATCCCGCAGGCACGAACGCGCTCTCACGGGGCTGGCTTGCGCCCGCGTGGCAACGATGTACTACGGGAAGTCGGGGGATCCGTCTGCTGTGGCCTGGCCGGTGCCCCAGCCGGGTCAGTCGACGAGCAGATTTATCTTCGTCGTGAATTTCTGCCAGCGATCGATGTCGGCGCTCACCAGCTTCTGGAATTCAGCGGGCGTGCTTGTCGTCGTGGCAAAGCCGAGCTGCGTCAGCGATGCCTTGACCTCGGGCCTGGCGATGGCCCTGGCGATTTCCGTGTTGAGCCTTTGCACGATCTCGGGCGGCGTATTTGCCGGGGCGAGGATGCCGAACCACTGGTCGACGTCATAGCCGGCCACGCCAAGCTCGCTCACGGTGGGTACGTCGGGCAGGAACGGCGAGCGTGCCTTCGACGTGACGGCCAGCGCGCGCAGCTTGTTGCTTTTCAGGTAGGGGATGGTGTTGGTCAGCGTGTTGACGCTGACATCGGCCTGGTTGCCGAGCACGTCGGCGATGGCGGGGGCGCAACCCTTGTACGGCACGTGCAGCATGTCCATCCTTGCCGAGACCTTGAGCAGTTCGCCGGCCAGATGCTGCGGGGTGCCGTTGCCGCACGACGCATAGCTGGGGGGTGATGGGCTCTTGCCCGCCGCCAGCAGGTCGCTGAAGGTGCGGAGTTTCGAGTGCGATGGCACGGCGATCACCGATGGCACCGAAGCGAAGGTGATGACGGCGCTGAAATCGGACTTGGGATTGAACTGCAGCTTCTTGAAGACGCTCGGGTTGATGGCAAAGCTGCTGTTGACGATGAGCAGCGTATAGCCGTCGGCAGGACTCTTGGCGACGAACTCGGCGCCAATATTGCCGCTGGCGCCGGGCCGGTTGTCGATCACCACCGGCTGTCCCAGCGACTTGCTGATGTCGGCCCCGATCAGGCGCGCGAGAGAATCGGTCCCCCCTCCGGCCGGGAACGTCACCACCATGCGGATCGGCTTTTGCGGGAAGGTACTGGCGATATTGGCTTCGGCGCGCCCGGGCAGGGTGCCCAGGCTGCCTGCGACAAACAGGAGCGATGCCAGACTGCTGACGACGGATAGGGGTCTCATTGATATGCCTCGTCGGTTAGGGTGAAGGAAGCGGGAAAGCCGGTCAATCGGGGTCTATACGCACCGCCTGGCAGCACTCGCCGCCGGCGCGCACCAGTGCTGCAGCCGCCTCTAGCGCTTCAGCGGAGTCCGAGTGGATACGGTAGAGCGGTTGCCCTGGCGCCACCTTTGCACCGATCGCGCACAGCATGTCGACCCCGGCACCGCCATCGCGCGGCGCGCCGGCGGCGCGCGCCACGCCGGAAATCTGCAGGCCATCGACGCCCGCCACCCGGCCCCGCGTGGTGGCGGGAACGACCAGCGTATGCGTACCCGGCGCCACTGGATCGCAGCGGACGCCCTGCGCGGCGGCGATGCGATCGAACGCGGCCCTGGCCTTGCCTTCATGCAGCAGCGCCGCCGCAATTTGCATGCCGTGTTCGGGGGAGTCCACGCGGGGATCGAATGCGATGATTTCGCCGGCAAAGCGCAGGGCCTTGTCGCGCAGGTCGGCGGGCGCATCGGGAGCGTTGTCGAGCACGAGTCGGACGTCGCGCACTTCCAGTGCGGGGCCGATGCCGCGGCCGATCGGGCCGCTGCCGTCCGTGACCAGTGCGCGTACGTGCAGGCCCAGTCCCTTGCCGACGTGTTCGAACAGCGCGCCCAGCGCCTCGGCGTCGGCGCGTGTTGCCAGCTTGGTTTGCGGCCCGTAGGGCAGGTCGACAATGACGTGGGTGGCGCCGGCGGTGTACTTTTTCGACAGGATCGACGCCACCGACCAGCGCCGCGAATCGAGCCGCAGCGGTCGCGTGATGGCGTTCATCACATCGTCGACCACGGAATGGTTCAGCCGTCCGTTCCAGGCGATGCAGGCGCGTGCCTGGGCCACGCATCGGCGCACGTCTTCATGCGCCAGGTCGACCCGTGCGATGGTCTCCATGGCATCGGCGGTGCCGGCGGCAGAGGTGATCGCGCGTGACGATGTCTTGGGCATCGCCAGCCCGTAGGCCGCGACGATCGGCACCACGATCAGCGTGATGCGGCTGCCGGGAACGCCGCCCATCGAATGCTTGTCGACGACTACCGGTTCGTCCCAGTCGATGCGGGGTGTGAAGGCGGTACGCGCGCGCGCCAGAGCCACCACTTCCTCGTCCGTGAGCGTGCGGGTTGCGGCAACCAGGAACTCGGTCAGCTCGGCCTCGGTGTAGCGCCCGGCGATGGCGTCCTGCAGCACGGCAACGTAGGCCGCTTCGTCGAGCGGCTCGCCGCGCAGCTTGGCCATAAGGTTGGTGCGGCTGGCCGGCCGTTCGGCGGCGGAT
The DNA here is from genome assembly GCF_058787995.1 of Cupriavidus sp. FW305-27. Lineage (NCBI taxonomy): Bacteria > Pseudomonadati > Pseudomonadota > Betaproteobacteria > Burkholderiales > Burkholderiaceae > Cupriavidus > Cupriavidus sp. FW305-27. The sequence continues at coordinate 3,311 of NZ_JBYTAG010000046.1, read as the reverse complement.
GTCCTGGTGCCGGTGCGCAAGGCTTCGACAAAGCGTGCCGTGCCTGCTTCCAGCGTGCTGTGGTTCGACACCGTGATACACGGGACGTGTGGCGGCACCGGAGCTCCCGCGCGTGCCACGCGGCTGGCAACCTGGTCGCCCGATTCCCGCCCGCGTGCGGCAATGCGCCGGGCAAGCACGTCATGCGGTGCCGTTACCAGGACCACCACGAAACGGGGCAAGCGCGCCGCGAGTTCCGCGATGACGCCGCGCGAGCCATTGGCCACGACGTTGCGGCCGCGTTCGAGCTCGCACATCAGGGACTTGGGCAATCCGTAGCGCAGGTCGTGCGCGTCCCAGGTTACCAGGAACTCTCCGCTTCGCTGGCGCCGCGCGAACTCGGCCTCCGTGACACCTTCGTGCTCTTCGCCAGCAGACCCGTCGGGACGCGTGATGACGCGCCGCGCAAAAACGTAGTCGCCGTCGAGCGCGGCACGTGCACCGTCGATCAGGGAGTCCTTGCCAGCGCCACTGGGCCCCACAACAAAGAAGAATGTGCCGGTCGCCTTCATGAGTATTACCTTAGATGTCGAAGTTATGTGGCTATGCTAGCACCGGCCAGGGGGGTGTCAAGATAAGTTCGATGTCTAAGGTAATGCAAACAACGGGCCAGCGCCCGCAAATCCAGTGTGTACGCGGGATTCGCGGACTTGTAGGGGAAAACACGGGGATACGGGTGCGCAGTGACGGTGCCTCATGCATGGGTTGCGGGCATCGTGCACTGATGGAGTGAACGCTACATGGAGAGGCATGGCCGATGAAGCGGTGATGTCGGCGTGCGAGCGCCGGAGGCGCTATCATGTGCGCTGTCGCTGGCACCGGGCCGTCCGCTGCCGCATGCATACGCTCTACTTTCCCTCACGACTATGGCCACAAAGAAACCGGATGCTCCGGTCCCGATCACGCCTGCGGATGAAGCCGATGAAGAACGGCTTGCCCACCTGGTGAAGGATGCCGCCCGGGCCTACATCCGGGCGCTGCAGCTGCGGCTGGCGGAACATTCGGTTTCGTATGGCCACTGGACCATCCTGCGTATCCTGTGGCGCCATGACGGCGTGTCGCAGCGAGAGCTGAGCGAACGCGCCGGGGTGACCGAGCCGACGACGTTTGCGGCAGTCAAGGCGCTGGAGGCGCTGGGCTACGTGGAACGCACGCATCTTCCTGGCAACAGGAAGAAGGTGCATGTGTTCCTGAGCAAGACCGGACGCGGGCTGCGCCGCAAGCTTGAACCGCTGGCGACCGAGGTGAATGAACTCAGCGTGGCAGGGCTGAGCGAAGAAGACGTGCTGACCACGCGCCGCGTGCTGATCACGATTGCGAAGCGGCTGGTCGCCGACGAAGCCGCGTCGGCGGAACATGGCCGGCGGGTCCCGTCCACCCAGGAGGTAGGGCGCCTGCTCTCGGACCTGTAGACGACCCGCAACGGAAAAGACCCTCGCCGGGCGAGACGGCAAGGGTGAATGCCTTGGGTAGAAGGCGTGAATCGGTCAGGGGGCCTGAGCCCCGCGGGTGTCAGGCTTCGTCGAGCCCGATGTCCACGGCAGGGGCCGACTGGGTGATCTTGCTCGTGGAGATGTAGTCCACGCCCGTTTCCGCCACGGCCCGGATCGTTTCCAGGCGGATGCCGCCTGACGCCTCGACTTTGGTCCGGCCGTTGACGATCTGCACGGCTTCCTTCATGTCGGGCACCGACATGTTGTCCAGCATGATCACGTCGACACCGGTTGCCAGTGCTTCGTGCACCTGTTCCAGCCGGTCGCATTCCACTTCCAGCTTGGTCAGCACGGGCAGCTTGCGGCGCACGCGTGCCACGGCGGCAGCGATGCTGCCGCACACGGCGATGTGGTTGTCCTTGATCATCACGCCGTTGTCCAGGCTCAGCCGGTGGTTCAGGCCGCCGCCGCAGGTCACCGCATGCTTTTCCAGCGCGCGCAGGCCCGGCGTGGTCTTGCGGCTGTCGATCAGGCGCGCCTTGGTATGGACAATGGCCTGGGCATAGGTTGCCGTATGGTTGGCGATGCCGCACAGACGCTGCATGATGTTCAGCGCGGTGCGCTCGGCCGTCAGGACGCTGCGTGCATTGCCGCTCACGTTAAGCAGCACCGCGCCTTTTTCAACCTTGTCGCCGTCGGCGACGCGCACATCGACCGACAGCGTCGGATCGTAGCGCGCGAAGATGCGTGCCGCCACGTCGATGCCGGCGATAAGCATCGGCTCGCGGGCGTTCATGCAGAAGGTGCCGGTCTCTCCCGGTTCAATCATGGTCTGGACGGTCAAGTCGCAGATGCCGATGTCTTCGGTCAGCCAGAGGTCGATCAGCTTGTCGGTGGCGAAAATGTCGTACATGAAGGGCTCCTGAACGGTGGTTGCGGTACCTCATAAATCTTAGAGATCGAAGTACATGGCGCAATACTAGCCCTTTCAGGCGCCATGTCAAGTAATATTCGAGATCTAAGATAAAGCGCAAACCTACCGCGCAAACTGCCCCAGCACCGTCCCGACCGCCTCCAGCCCCGCCCCGATCATATGCTGCATGTAGGTGCCCATCTGCGGCATTACCAGCATCAGCACCAGCAGGCCGCCGGACAGCGTGACCGGGAAGCCGACCGCAAAGATCGACAGTTGCGGCGAGGCGCGGTTGAGGATGCCCATCGCCAGGTTCAGCGTCAGCAGCGCCGCGATCATCGGCAGCGCCAGCAGCAGCCCGGACGAGAACACCATGCCGCCGGCGCGGGCCACGGCCATGGCGCCGCCGGCGGACAGCGGCGTGCCGCCGATGGGCAGGCCGCTGAAGCTGTCGACCAGCGCGCCCAGCATCAGCAGGTGGCCGTCCAGCGCCAGGAACAGCAGCATCGCGATCAGGTTCAGGAAGCGCGACAGCACCATGGTCTGGCCGCCGGCGGCGCGGTCGAAGAACGAGGCAAAGGACAGGCCCATCTGCAGGCCGATGATTTCGCCGGCCTGCTGCACGGTGGCAAAGACCAGCCGCATGGCAAAGCCCGTGGCCAGGCCGATGCCGACTTCGTTGAGGATGATCATCAGCCCGCCGAAGGAGTACACCGGCACCACCGGCAGCTGCGCGATGGTGGGCGACACCACCACCGCGACCATCGCGGACAGCGCGATCTTGGCGCGGCGCGGGATGGTGGACTCACCGAACAGCGGCGCGGTGCCGATCAGGGCCAGGATGCGGAAGAAAGGCCACAGGAACGCCGCGAGCCAGCTGTAGAGCTGGGCTGAGGTGAATTCGACCACGGCGGGGAGTCAGGGGG
>NZ_JBYTAG010000045.1:28883-63619 GCF_058787995.1 Cupriavidus sp. FW305-27 | reverse complement strand
GTCCCCGACCACCATCCTTTGCGCAATGCCGCTGTGTGCCTGGGCCTGTCCCTGCTGGCCGGGCCACTTGCCGTTTCCGCCACCGTGGCCGCCACGCCTGCGCCGTCCCCGCAACTGTCCGGGCTGGCCACGCTGCTGCTGGGCACGGTGCGCGGCAAGCCTACGGGCATGAACGGCGTGACCCGCCTGACCGCGGGCGATGTCGACCGTGAGCTGCGCATGGCCTGCCAGGAGCTGATGCGCGCCGGCCCGGTGGACCTGGACGACACCACCCGCTTCGACGGCTGCATGACGCGGCCGGGCAAGATCGTCGAGTTCCAGCTGAAGGTTTCGGGGGTGGATGCGGCGCGTGACGATACCCGCGAGTTCATGGCGACGGCCAAGCCTATCCTGGAGCGCGGCATCTGCCGCAACCCGGATGTGCCGGTGCTCGGCAAGCTGGGGGTCAGGCTGCGCTACCACTACGTGGCCGGGCAGAAATCGCTGGTCTTGCTCGATATCCTGCCGGACCAGTGCCTGAAGAAATGAGGCCGCCGCAAGCGCGCCGGTTCAAGATCCCGTTCCGCCCCCAAGCACCTCTTCGCAAACCGCCAGCCATGCCCGCGCCGCATGCGACAGGTAGCGTCCCGGCGACCAGATATGCGCCATGGTCCAGTCCATTGCCGGCGCGGTCAGCCGCGCCATGGCCAGTGTGTCCTGGCCCTGCAGGCGCTCAGCCAGCGGCTGCGGCAGGAAGGTAGTGCCCAGCCCCGCCGCCGCCATCGATGCCAGGAAATCCCAGTGCCCGCTGCGCGCCACCACGCGCGGCTCGATGCGTGCTTCCAGAAACGCCTGCCGCAGCATGCGCGTCAGCGAGAAGTCATCTGTCAGCATCACCAGCGGCTCATCGCGCAGAGCCGCCAGCGTGACGGTGCGCCCGCGCGCCCACGCGGCCTTGCGCGGCCCCACGGCCCAGATCGGGTAGCGGCCGAACTGGCGCGTTTCCAGCGCCAGGCCACTGTCGCCCGGCAGCACCGTGGCGCCGACCTCCAGCTCGCCGCTTGCGACCAGCTGCTCCACCACCTGGCCGCCGTGCTCGTCCAGCGTCAGCGACAGGTTGGGATAGCGCTGCCGGAACGCGCTGACCGCCGGTGAAAAGAACAGGTTGACCATCGGCGGGATCCCCACGGTCAGCTGCCCCCGGCCCAGCGAGGACAGGTCGGACACCTCCAGCGTGAGCCGGTGCACCACGCCCAGCGCCTCCTGCCCGCGCTCGTAGACCACGCGGCCCACGTCGGTCAGCCGCACGCTCTTGCCTTCACGGATTAGCAGCGGCTGGCCGACCTCGTCCTCAAGCTGCTTGACCATCTTGCTGATGGTCGACTGGGTGACGAACAGCGAGGCCGCGGCCTGGGTAAAGCTGCGCAGCCGGGCAGTCTCGACGAAATAGCGCAGCGCGCGGATATCGATGGGCATGGTGCTGAGGGACGGCGGGCCGCCGGCAGGCCGGTTTCGCCATCCATGAACAAAGGGAATGGAAAGGCCAATATTAAATCATGAATGGAATGCAAAAGGTTTGGCTACACTTCGCTTCCACACATCGCCCCCGCCCAACCGCGCCGCCAATGAAGCGTGGAGCGGCAGGCCGCGGCGTGCCCTCAACTCTTCTTGAAGACCCCGCTCCATGGCTAGCTGGCCGAATGCACGACAGTGGCTGTTCTCGCTGAAGGCATTCGCCGCCGCGATGCTGGCGCTCTATATCGCGCTGGCGCTGGGCCTGCCGCGGCCTTACTGGGCCATGGCGACGGTGTACTTCGTTTCCCATCCCCTGACCGGCGCCACCCGTTCCAAGGCGGCCTACCGCGTGGCCGGCACGATGCTGGGCGCCACCGCCGCGGTGGCCACGGTGCCGCAGCTGGTCAACATGCCGATCGTGCTGATGGGTGCGATCGCGCTGTGGATCACCGTGCTGGTGTACCTGTCGCTGCTGCAGCGCACGCCGCGCAGCTATGTGTACCTGCTGGCAGCCTACACCCTGCCGATCGTCGCGCTGCCGGCCGTCAGCGCGCCGGCGCAGATCTTCGATATTGCCGTGGCCCGGATCGAGGAAATCGTGATCGGCATCGTCTGCGCCGGGCTGGTGGGCTCGGTCGTCTTCCCGGCCAAGGTGGCGCCCGCGCTGCGGTCCCGCGCAGCCACCTGGCTGGCCGACGCGTCGGCCTGGGCATCGGACATACTCACCGGCAGCCCGCGCGCCGACGACAGCCGCCACCGGCTCGCTGCCGACATCCTGGCGCTGGACCAGCTGGTCAGCCAGCTGGCCTATGACACCGAGGGCAGCCACACGCTGCGCCATGCCCGCGCGCTGCGCCAGCGCATGACCATGCTGATGCCGCTGCTGTCGTCGCTGGAGAGCGTGCTGCACGCGCTGCGCGGCCATCCGGACGGCATCCCGTTGCCAGTGCGCGAGGCCATGGCGGCGGCGACCGCCTGGCTGGTGACCGATGCTGCCACGCCGCCTCCGGTCGCCGCGGGCGGCTGGCTTGCCGATGGCCGCGCGGGCGAGGTCGACTGGCAAGCCAGCCTCGCCGCCACGGCGGCGGACCAGCTGCAGCGCCTGGGCGCGTTGTACGCTGAATGCCGCGCCCTGCAGCAAGGCATAGGCGACCGCAGCGCCGGCGCGCCGCAGCTGCGCGGCAACGCGGCCCCGGAGGCTGCAGGCCATCACCACGACCACGGCATGCTGCTGTTCGGCGCCGTGTCGAGCGGCCTGGCCGTATTCTGCGCGGGGCTGCTGTGGATCTTCTCGGGCTGGGAGGGCGGCGCCGGCGCGGTCGCGGTGGCATCGATCGCCTGCTGCTTCCTTGCGGCCATCGACGAGCCGCGCCGCATGGCCGGTGCCTTCCTGCGCTGGAGCACGATCTGCCTGCTGGTGTCGTGCGGCTACCTGTTCCTGGTCGTGCCGCACGCGCACACCTTTGAAGCGCTGGCCGCGATGCTGGCGCTGCCCTATCTCGGCATTGGCCTGCTGATTGCGCGGCCCGGCTTCCAGTTGATTGCGATGCTGCTGTCGGTCAACACGGCCTCGTTCGCCAACGTGCAGACCGTGTTCGATGCGGATTTCCTCGGCACCTTCAATACCTGCCTGGCCAGCGCCGCAGCCATGCTGTTCGCGCCGCTGTGGTCGATGGCGGTACGCCCGTTCGGCGCGCGCGCGGCGGCGCACCGGCTGGTGCGCGCCAGCTGGCAGGACCTGGCCCAGGCCGCCACGCTGCGAGCGGCCGATGGGGATGCGCGGCTGGGCGCGCGCATGCTGGACCGGCTCGGCCAGTTGGTGCCGCGGCTGGGGGCTGCCGGCGATCCCTTGTCGTCCGACGGCTTCCACGCGCTGCAAGTCGGCTACTGCGCGCTGGCGCTGCAGAAGGCGCTGCCGGCCTTGCCGCCCGCGGCACGCAAGCCGGTGCGCCGCGTGCTGGCCGCGGTGGCAAGGCATTTCCGCGCGCGGCTGCGCGCGGGCCATGCCGTGCCGGCTCCGGCGGGGCTGGCCGCCTGGGTGGCCGATGCCATCGCCGGCGTGGCCGCGTTGCCCGCAGGTGGCCGCCCTGACCACCGCGGCACGCTCGGCGCGCTGGTGGTGCTGCAGGTCACGCTGCTGCCTGGCCCTGCGGCTGCCCTGTCCCGCTGACCTCCCCAACTCTCCTCTGCCGCCGAATGCTCAGTGAAATCGACCTCTATGGCGTGTTCGTGCCAGGCGTGCTGGTGCTGATGGTGCTGGCCTTCGCCGCCACTACCGCGATCCGCATGGTGCTGGCCGCGCTGGGCTGGTACCGGCATATCTGGCACCGCTCGATGTTCAACCTTTCCCTCTATGTGATCGTCCTTGGCGCCGTGGCCGCAGTCTTTGTCGCGGTGCCGGGACTGCCGTCATGACCTTCCGACTCCGCCCCCTGCTTCCCTTGCTGCCAACGCTGCTGGCAGCCATCGCCGCCCTGCTGGTGCTGCGCCACCTGTGGGACTACTACACGGCCGCGCCATGGACCCGCGACGGCCATGTGCGTGCCGACATCATCCAGGTGGCGCCCGATGTGTCCGGGCTGGTCACACGCGTACTGGCGCGCGACAACCAGCATGTGCAGCAAGGCGAAGTCCTGTTCGAGATCGACCGCGACCGCTACGCGCTGGCCCTGCAGCAGGCGCTGGCCGCGGTAGCGACGCAGCGCGCCGCGCTGGCGCAGGCGCGGCGCGAAGCCGCGCGCAACCGCAATCTCGACGGCCTGGTTGCCGCCGAAGTCGCGGAACAGGGGCGTGCCCGCGTAGAGCAAGGCGAAGCCGCGCTGGCGCTGGCCGAAGCCGCGGTGCGGCTGGCCCGGCTTAACCTGGAGCGCACCAGCGTGCGCAGCCCGGTGGCGGGCTACCTCAACGACCGGCTGCCGCGCCTGGGCGACTATGTCTCGACCGGCCGCCCGGTGCTGTCGATGGTCGATGCCGGGTCCTTCCACGTGGAAGGCTATTTCGAGGAAACCAGGCTGCACCGGATCCGCATCGGCAGCCCGGTCGACGTGCATATCATGGGCGAGCCCCGGCACCTGCGCGGGCACGTGCAGAGCATCGCAGCCGGCATCGAGGACCGCGACCGCAGCGCGGGCTCGAACCTGCTGCCCAACGTCAACCCGACCTTCAACTGGGTGCGGCTGGCACAGCGCGTGCCGGTGCGCATCGTGCTGGAGGACGTGCCCGCGGATGTGCGCCTGGTTTCCGGCCGCACCGCGACTGTGGCCGTTCGCGAAGCCAGGCGCGTCGATGACGCCGGCCGCCGCACGGGGCCCCGGTCGTGAAGCGGCGCCATCCCTGGCTGGCGTGCGCCGCGGCCTGCCTGTGCGCCTGCACCACCGTGGGCCCGGACTATCGTGTGCCGGATCATGCGGCAGTGCGCGCGGCCGCCGCCAACGGCCCGCTTCAGGGTGCCAAAGCGCCCGGCGTGGCCATCGCGCCCGTGCCCGACGACTGGTGGCGGCTCTATGACAACGCGCGGCTCGACCGCCTGGTCGAACAGGCGCTGGCCGCCAACACCGACATCCGCGCCGCCAGCGCCAACCTGCGCCGCGCGGTGGCCCTCCTGCACGAGGTGGAGTCCGAGAACCTGCCGCAGGGCGGCGCCAGCGCCAGCGTTTCGCGCGCGCAGCTGTCGGGCGAAAGCTTCCTGCAGACCACCAAGCCACCGGTATTCAACCTGGGCGACTTCGGTTTCGGCGTGTCCTACCTGATCGATTTCTTCGGCAAGCTGGCCCGCGCCGACGAGGCCGCGCTGGCCGGCGCCGAAGCCAGCGCGGCCACGCTCGACATGGTGCGCGTCACCGTGGCGGCGCAGACGGTGCGCGCCTACGTGCAGGGCTGCGCCGCCACGCATGAACTGGCCGCCGCCACGCAGCAGCTCGCGGTACAGCAACGCACGCTGGACGCCACCGGCCGCCTGGTCGACGCCGGCCGCGGCGAACCCGCCGACGTGGCGCGCGAGCGTGCCCGCACCGAAGCGCTGCACTCTGCCTTGCCAACGCTGGAAGCCGCGCGTAGCGCCGCACGCCACCGGCTGGCGCTGCTGCTGGGCAAGCCGCCTGCGGCACTGCCAGAGGCCGAGGTGGACTGCCATGCCGAACCCACGCTGCGTGTGCCGCTGCCAGTGGGTGACGGCGCAGCGCTGCTCAGGCGCCGGCCCGATATCCGCCAGGCGGAACGCGAACTGGCCGCGGCCACCGCTCGCATCGGCGTGGCCACGGCGGACCTGTATCCATCGATCAGCATCGGCGCCAGCGCCGGGCTGACCGGCGTGCTGAGCCACCTTCGCAGCGGCCCGACGGCGCGCTGGAGCGTGGGGCCGCTGCTGAGCTGGTCGCTGCCGACCAACGGCGTGCGCCATCGCATCCACAGGCATGAAGCCGCGGCCGACGCCGCCCTGGCGCGCTTTGATGGCGCGGTGCTGCGCGCATTGCAGGAAACCGAAACGGCGTTGTCGGCCTACACGCGCGAACTGGAACGGCACGACGCCCTGCACGCGGCGCGCGAACAGGCCGCAGAAGCTGCGCGGCTGCAGCGCCGCCTGCAGCAGGCGGGGCGCATCCCGTACCTGGCGCACCTGGACGCCGAGCGCACGCTGGCCGATGCGGAGGCCGCACTGGCTGCGTCCGAAGGCCATGTCGCCGCGCGCCAGGTCGACCTGTTCCTCGCGCTTGGCGGGGGCTGGCAGGCCGGCGGCAAGGTGGCCGCCATCAATGCGACTGGCAATGAAAAAAACGACTGATCTTTCGACGTTTAAATCATCACAGGAATGCATCGACCTGACTAAACTTCGTCCCGTGCCGCGCGCTTCCCACGCGACGGCACCGCCCAAAAGGCGAACCCGGACGGCGCGGGTGGCAGATCCGCCATCCCCGCGCGGCCCTTCGCGGGCCATGCCGTCCACCCACCCAAAAACAGCAGACATGCATAAAAACGCTCTCAAAGCCCTTCTTGCCACGACCCTCTCGATTGCAGCACTCGGTGCCGCCGCACTGGCCAGCCCTGCCATGGCGCAAGGCCTGAACGACCGCGGCGTCGCCGCCGACCGCAACGGCTACAACCTGCACAACGGCAAGCGCAACCCGTTTACCGACGGTGCGCACGTCAATGGCAAGCGCGACCCCTTCACCGATGGCGCGCGCGTCAACGACCGGCGCGACCCGTTCACCGACGGCGCCAACCGCGCTGCCGCCGGCATGGAAGTGGCAGGCATGGACCGCCGCGGCGTGTCGGCACCGCCGGCGCATGGCGGCTCACGCGTATCGGCTGCCGCCTGACCGGCGCCTGCCCGCGCCACGGCAGCCGCCGTGGCGTGTCGACGGGGCGCAAGGCCCCGTCTCTTTTCCCATACCTCCCTGAACCCTCATGAAAACCATCCTGTTCGCGCTGCTCGGCCTTGGCGCCCTGGCCGCGTCTTTTCCCGCGGCCGCCGGCCCTGACTGGGCTCTGATCGAGCGCGGCCGCGCCGCTGCCAGGACCGCAGCCGAGCGCACCGCACAAGCCCGCAATGCCACGCCTTGCGCACAAGTGGAAGCCGCCGCGTCGGCGACTTCGCCGGTTACATCACGCTGAGTGCTTCTGAGATGCGCGCTCGGGTGCTAGATTGAGAAGGCGTGCCGCCGCCAGGCGCCGGCCGTGCCTGACAAGCCACCCCACCAGAGAGCGAGGAGCCGCGCATGTCCCTTCCCCACCTTGAATCCGGACAGATCGCCAGCGTGCTGCCACTGGGCGCACGGCTGGACCAGACCGCCACCCAGGCCCTGTTCAAGGAAGGCCCGCTGGAAGTGATGCGGCTGGTGCTGAAGGCGGGCAAGCATGTGCCGCCCCATGCGGTAGATGGCCCGATGACTGTGCAATGCCTGGAGGGCGAGGTGCGTGTGCGGGTGGACGGCGCCGAGCGCCAGTTGCACCAGGGCGACCTGCTCTATCTGGGGCCGAGCGTGCGCTACGACGTGACCGCCATCTCCGATGCCTCGGTGCTGGTCACGTTGGTCCTGCCCGGCAGCCGCTGAGTATCGCGCCTTTACACCACGGCAGGCTGCCAGCGCGCGCTGGCAGTCACAAAGGCATCGATCAGCGCCGCCACCGGCGCGCGGCGCAGTGCCGATTCGCGCACCAGCACGCCCACGTCGCGATAGAGCGGCCCGCCCGGCAATGGCGCCTGCACCACGCCCGCGGACTGCTGCAACGGCACCAGTCCGGACGGGATGATGGCGCAACCCAGGCCAGCTGCCACCATCAGCAGGATCACGGCCGGCTCATCCAGCTCCATCCCTTCCCTGACCCATAGCCGCTGCCGCTTCAGGTAGCCGTCCACCAGCTGCCCGCCGGTGCTGTGGCGGTTGTAGCGAATGAACGGAAGCGTCTCCAGCAACGCGCGCAGGTCTGCAGGCGCACCGGCGGGCCCGATGCCGACAAAGCCCTCGCGCACCAGCGGCACCCACTTGAGGTCCGGCGGAAAGCCCAGCCGCGGCCGGATCAGCACGGCGATGTCCAGCTCGCGCGCATCCACCTGCGTCAGCAGCTGGGTGGACATGCCCGGCACCACGTTGACGTGCGAGTCGGGAAACCGCCCCCGGAAATGCCGCATCGCATCGGCCAGCAAGGTGGCCTGGACCGTCGACACCGCGCCCAGCTCCACCGGCGCGGCGTCGGCATGCGGGCCGGCGCGGTCCTTCATCGCGGCATAGAGCTCGACAAAGCGCCGCGCTTCCGGCACCAGCCGGCGCCCGGCTTCGCTGAGCGCGACCGACTTGCCGGTGCGATCGAAGAGTACGCAGTCCAGGTCCTCTTCCAGCCGCCGGATCTGCGTGCTGACGGCCGACTGCGTCAGCGCCAGCCGCGCCGCGGCGGCGGAGAACGAGCCGGTTTCGGCGGCCACCAGGAAGGTCTGGAAGTAGCGGATCATCTATTGAAAATTCTGATACTCAGGCCAAAAATGATTCGCTTCATATTACGGGTTGTGCTGGCTACAATCAACGCGCAGGCCAACGCCTGCCCGCATAACGACCCCGACAAAGGCCTCCCGCATGAGCGCGACTTCCTCTATTCCCCTGTTCCACCTGGCTTTCCCCGTGCGCGACCTGGCCGAGGCAAGGCGCTTCTATGGCGACTTGCTTGGTTGCCCCGAAGGGCGCAGTTCCGAGGCCTGGGTGGACTTCAATTTCTATGGCCACCAGGTGGTGGCGCACCTGTCGCCCGAGGAGTGTGGTCACCGCGCCACCAGCGCCGTCGATGGCGACGACGTGCCGGTGCGGCACTTCGGCGCGATCCTGCCGATGGCCGAATGGGAGGCCCTGGCCGAGCGGCTGCGCGCGGCGGGCACACAGTTCGTGATCGAGCCGCATGTGCGCTTCAAGGGCCAGGTGGGCGAACAGGCCACCATGTTCTTCCTGGACCCGTCGGGCAATGCGCTGGAGTTCAAGGCCTTTGGCGACCTGAGCCAGGTGTTCGCCAAATAAGGCAGCGCGCGGCCGGGCTAGGCAATGCGGCGCATGGCCTCGCGGATCGGCTCCGACTCGGTCGGGCGCACCAGCCGCGCCACTTCCTGCCCGTCGCGCAGGAACACCAGCGTCGGCCACAGCTTGATGTGAAACGACCGGCCAAGCCGGCGCCCGCTGCCGTCCTCGATCTTGAGATGGCGCAATGCCGGATGCACGGCAAAGGCCTCAGCCAGCGCCGGCTGGGCGCGCTGGCAGTAGCCGCACCACGGCGCGCCGAATTCCAGCACGGTGGCGCCCGGCAGCGCATCCACTTCCGTGCGGGTCGGCTCGGTGGCCGCGTATTGCTGGGTCATGGGCATGGATCTGATCCTTTCGCGATAGCTGGCTGATGGTATCCGCATGCCTGCCAGATTCGTTCCAGCGGCGACTTCGGGCAGGCACCGCGCAAAGAGGATGCCCCAGACTGGCCCGGCTGTGTAATTTCTAGGCCGCCGTTGCGATTTCCCACCATGCCGGCAGCAGTTCGCGCACCTCGGCCGCGGCAAAGCGGTCGTCGATCAGGTAGACCACGCCCTGGTCCTGCTGCGTGCGGATGACCCGGCCTGCCGCCTGCACCACCTTGCGCAGCCCGGGATACAGGTAGGCATAGGCATAGCCCTGCCCGAACGCCTGCTGCATGCGCGCACGGAACTGCTCGTTGACCGAGTTGAACTGGGGCAGCCCCAGGGTGGCAACGAAGGCGCCGATCAGGCGCTCGCCGGGCAGGTCAACGCCTTCGGCAAAGGCGCCGCCGAGCACCGCAAAGCCGATGCCCTCGCCGCCTTCCGCAAACGTACCCAGGAACGCCGCCTGCGCGGCTTCGTCCATGCCCCGCGACTGCACCCAATGCGGAATGTCGGGGTGAGACTGGGCGAAGCGGGCCACGGCTTGCTGCAAGTACTCGTGGCTGCTGAAGAACGCCAGGTAGTTGCCGCGCCGTGCGCGGAACTGGCCGGCCATCAGCGCGACGATGGCCGGCAGCGATTGTTCGCGCCGCGCATAGCGGGTGGAGATGCGCGCTGCAATCCGCACCGACAGTTGCTCGGCGCGGAACGGCGATGGCACTTGCACCCGCGCGCAATCGGCCGGCAAACCCAGCGTATCGAGGTAGTAGGCGGCGGGATCGAGGGTCGCGGAGAACAGCGTGACCGAATGCGCGGCGCCAAAGCGCGGGCGCAGGAACGGGGCCGGGATGACATTGCGCAGGCACAGCCGCGCACGGTGGCCGCGGCCGCTGCGCGGCACGCGCTGGATATCGAACAGCGAATGCGCGTCGAGCTGCTCGGCCAGGCGTCCAAAATGCAGCGCATCGAAATAGAAGCGCTGCAGCGCCGGATCCTGCGCGCCTGGGTGCTCGGTCATATGCGTCAATGCCGCCGCACAGCATTCGTCCAGTGCGCGGCGGAAGACGGCGGGCACTTCGGGCAGGACTTCATAGGCATCGTCGCTCTGGCGTGCCAGCGCGCCCCATTGCCGGGCCAGCCGTGTCAATGGCTTGCGTACGACGGCGGGCGCACCGCGGCGCACCTCGCGCAGCGATTGGGGGTCGAGTTCCGCGGTGTACATGGCGCGGCCGCGTTCGACCAAGTTGTGGGCCTCGTCGACCAGCACGCTGGCGCGCCAGCCATTGGCCGCGGTCAGCGCATACAGCAACGCGCTGCGGTCGAAGTAGTAGTTGTAGTCGGCCACCACCACGTCGCTCCAGCGCACCAGCTCCTGCGACAAGTAGTAAGGGCAGATTCCGTGTGCCAGCGCCAGCGTGCGCACCGCGGCGCGGTCGCGCACCGGCACGCCGCGCGCCGCTTCGCGTGCTGCCGGCAGACGGTCATAGAAGCCGCGCGCCAGCGGGCAGGACTCGCCGTGGCAGGCCAGCTCCGGATGCTCGCAAGCCTTGTCGCGGGCCACCAGCTCCAGCACATGCAGCGGCCGCGCGCCGTGGCCGCGCAACGCATTGGCGGCGTGCAGCGCCACCCCGCGCCCGGTGGAGCGGGCCGACAGGAAGTAGACCTTGTCGATGCCCTGCCCCGGCATGGCCTTGAGCACCGGGAACAATGTGCCGACCGACTTGCCGATGCCGGTGGGCGCCTGCGCCAGCAGGTGGCGGCCCGCGCGGTTGGCGTTATAGACCGCCTGCGCCAGTTCGCGCTGGCCCGGGCGGAAACCCTGGTGCGGAAAGGCCAGCTGCGCCAGCGCGCCATCGCGTGCCTGCCGGTGGGCCAGTTCCGCCTGCGCCCAGTGCAGGAACTGCTCGCAGGTCTGCACGAAGAAGGCTTCAAGCGCCTGCGCAGTGAAGTGCTCCGCAACCGGGTGCTCGCGCTGGCTGATGATGTCGAAATAGACCACCGCGATCTCCAGCCCCGGCAGCCCCAGCTTGCGGCATAACAGGCAGCCGTAGACCTTGGCCTGCGCCCAGTGCAGGTGGCGGTGGTTGTCCGGCACCGCGGCATCGCCGCGCACGGTCTTGATTTCTTCGAGCCGGTTGGCGACGGGATCGTAGCCGTCGGCACGGCCGCGCACACGCAAGGGCCCGAAATCGGCGGCAAGCGCCACTTCGGCCTGGTAGGCCTCCCCGCGCCGGCTGGTTACTACCGCATGCCCGGCCACGCCCTCCTGCGCCGATGGCGTCGGCACGAAGCGCAGGTCCAGGTCGCCCGCCTTGGCGGTGAATTCGCACAGCGCGCGCACGGCCACCACGTAGGCCGGTGCGGCTGCCATGGCAGGCGGGGCTGGAATGGGTGGCGGGACGGCGGACACAGGAAACGGGGCGCGGCAGCAACTGTATGAATATACAGTATCACGCAAGAGCCTTATCGCATGACTGCAACTCCGGCATAAGGAAAGAGCAAAACGTTATTTCCATGTGCCCCACCCGCCGCTCTATATTGTCCGGCTTACAAGACAACAACCGCCTGCCGACGCGCCGGCGGACCACGACCGGAGTACAACCTTGACCCGCGGCATCACCCTTGGCGACACCCTCTCCTGGCCCGCGCGCTACCTGCCGCGCAAGACCGCGCTGGTCAGCGGCATCGGTGCCGGGCGACGCGCGTGGACGTATGCGGAGCTCGATGCCGAGGTCAACCGCCACGCGCACGCACTGCAGTCGCTGGGGATCGGCAAGGGCGACGTGGTCGCGGCCTTCCTCTACAACACTCCGGCCTTCGTCTTCACGCTGCTGGCCACGGCGCGCATCGGCGCGGTCTACAACCCGGTCAACTACCGCCTGGCTGCGCAGGAACTGGCCTACATCCTGAACGATGGCGGCGCCAAGGCAGTGCTGTTCGAGCAGGAAGGCGCGGGCGTGGTGGAAAAGGCCGCCGAACTGGCGCCCGGCACCGCGCTGCGCATCTACGCAGACCCCGATGCCGCCCCCGCTTTCGCCACGCATCGGCTCGATACGCTGGCCGCGGCCCAGCCCGCCACGCCGCCCGCGGTGACGGTCCATGAGGACGATCCCTGCATCCTGATGTACACCAGCGGCACCACCGGCCGCCCCAAGGGCGTGGTGCACACCCATCGCAGCAAGCTGCAGCACAACGCGATGATGCACCAGGCCATGACGCTGTCGCGCGAGGACGTGGGCCTGTCGGTGGCGCCGCTGAACCATACCGCCGAGCTGCACACCAGCTTCCTGCCGCGGCTGCAGCTTGGCGCCACGCAGGTGCTGCAGCGCCGCTTCGACGCGGGCGAGGCCTGGCAACTGGTGGAAAGCGAGCGCGTCACGCACTTCTTTGCCGCGCCGACCATGGTGGGCATGCTGCTGAACCATCCGGATGCCGACGCACGCGACGTGTCTTCACTGCGGCTGGTGGAATACGGCGGCGCGTCGATGGCGCCGCACCTGATCCGCGAATGGGACCGCAAGGTCGGCGCCGGGCTGGTGCAGGTGTACGGCACCACGGAAATGGGCCCGTGCATGTCGGTGCTTTACCCGCATGAGCAGCTGAGCCACGCCGGCTCGGCAGGCCTGCCCGCGCTCGGCCATGAGCTGGTGGTGGCCAGGCTGCGCGACGACGGCGAGCCGACCGACCCCATGCAGCCGTGCGTGCCCGGTGAAGTCGGCGAAGTGCTGGTGCGTGGCCCCTGCATGATGCAGGGCTACCTGAACCGCCCGGATGCCAATGCGCGCGCGCTCGCGCACGGCTGGTACCACACCGGCGACCTCGGCAGCCTGGATGCGGACGGCTACCTGTGGATCCGCGATCGCATCGACTACATGATCAATTCCGGCGCGGAGAACGTCTATCCGCGCGAGGTGGAAGACGCGCTGATCGAGCACCCGGCCGTGCTGGAGGTAGCCGTGCTGGGCGAACCCGATCCGACCTGGGGCCAGGTCGTCGGCGCCTATGTGGTGACGCGCGGCGACGGACCGGTCAGCGCGGCGCAGCTCGACGCCTTCCTGTTGCAGGGTGACCGGCTGGCAGCCTACAAGCGCCCGCGCCGCTATCACTTCGTGGACGCATTGCCCAAGACCACCAGCGGCAAGATCCAGAAGCACATGCTGCGCGCGGGCGCCACGGCCTGAGCCTCAGACCAGGCGCGCGTCGTACTGCCAGCGGCGGACCTTGACGTAAGCCAGCCGCGCGGCGTCGGGGTGCGCCGGGTTGACCAGCACGTTGTGCTCTTCAGGGATGACGATGGAAGGCACCAGCAGCAAGGCGCTGGTGCCCCCGGCGGTCCAGGCTTCGCCGGTGTCGAGGCTGGTCTTTCCGGCGGGAATGGCATCCCAGCCTACGGGGGCGGTGTCGACGCTCAGTTTCTGCGCAGCCGCCCATAGCTCGTCGGGGATGTCGATCCGGACCAGGTAGCGGTTCAGCGGCAGCCCGCCTGAACCCAGGTGGACCAGCGTTTCCAGGCAAGCCAGCGCGATGCTGGACGCCGCATAAATCAAGGGCGTGCCCTGCCGGTTCCAGCGCCCGCCGGTGGCCTTGGCGCCGGCGCCGCTGGCGTCGTCGGCGGTGTAGTCTGGGGTGTCGGTCGCGATCCGCCAGGCTGGCCTCACGCGTACGCCCCGCTCTGCATCCTGGCCACCAGGTCGGAAACGATACGCTGGCCGGCGAGCGTATCCATCAGCTCAGCGGGGCGGCGCCCGCCCAGCGCCGGCGAAGGCTGCTCCAGCCACTGCGCCACCCACTGCGCCGCGCTGAAACCGCGCGGATCGCCCGAGCTTTCCACCAGCGCCTGGACCTGCCCGACCAGCCGCGCCATGCCCAGCACACGCTCGCTCTGCTCGCTCGACAGGTTCTGGTGCGCCCGTGCCTTGCGGTCCACGGTGGCGCGGGGCAAGTCCAGTGTCTTGATCAGCTGCTCCTTGGTGGTGCCCATGGATTCGGCCAGGCGGTTCAGGTCTGAAGCCGGCACACCTTCACGAATCGCGCGGATGATCGACATGGCGCCTTGCGTCGACAGGCTGGCCTCATAGACGGCGACGTAGTTGTTGACGCCCAGCTCGGGCGGAGCCGGGCGTTCATGAGCCAGCGGATAGCGGCCTTTGGGAGTGAGCATGAGCGGCATGGCAGACCTCATCAAATGAGCATTCAGTATAGCTCATTTGACAAAATCCACCTGGGCACCCGCCATGTATCCCTGAGTTGCCGCCGCGGCAGGTGCACTATACGCCTCGCGTACGCCGCCGACTGCCCTTGCCGGCGGCCAGCGCAGCGCGGGCCGGCCGTGTGCGGCGGACTGCCGGGCTACCGGGGCCGGTGGTGGCCGTGGTTGCGGCATCCGCCTGGTTGCGATACTCGGCCAGCAGGCTTTCCCGCTGCCGCACACGTTCTTCCAGCACGGCGAGCGCCTGGCCAAGGCGGGTCATCTCGCTGCCCTGGCGCGACGCGGCCTCGGCAGCACGCGTCAGCCGCTCAACGGCCGCCTTGCGCTCGGCTTCCAGCAGCTTCTGGCCCTCCCTGGCCGCCACGCGCGCGGCGTCCAGCTCCAGCGCCATGCGGCGCTCATTGGCGGCGGCGCGCTGGGTCACGGTTTCCCGCTCCTGGTCCCACGCCGCCCGCTGCGCGGCGAAATCCTGCTGCATGGCGTTGTGTGCCAACAGCGCCGCGGCCGACTCTGCGCGCATTGTCTCCGCCTGTTGCTGCAGGGCGGTGGCTGCAGCTTCAGCGCGCACGGCACGCTCCGTAGCGTCGTCGCGGGCCCGTGTCAGTTCCGCCATGGCCGTCTCGGCCCCTTCCAGGCGAGCCTGCATGACCTGGCGTTCCTGCGCCAGCGCTTGGCGCTCCTGCTCCAGTGCCGCCCGGGCCTCGGCCAGTGCCGCCTCACGCTGCACCAGCGCGGCCTCGGCCGAAGCCTTGGCTACCTGCAGCGCAGCATCCCACAAATAGCGCGCTGCCTCCGTGACTGGCTCCGGGCATCCGGGTGCGGGCGCAAAGGCCTGTGGATCCTGGATACGTCCACCCAGTGCCGCGAACCAGGCATCCAGGTGCGGGCTGACCGTATTGGGAGAGCCCCGCCCCAGGTGCAGGCGGATGCGTTCGATGGTGGGCCGCTGGCCGGCCTTGAGCAGGCTGTCGGCGGCCTGCCAGACGTCGTCCCGGGTAATGCCACGGCTGCGAAGGGTTTCCATGATGGGATCCGGCAAAAAGTCTGTGAGAGGACAAATAAGGTTCGATAATGGAGACTTATCGGCTTTTATCTGTCCTTTTCATATGATATATTACAGCATACATCATATTTAATATGATAAAAATCCGAGAAGCCCACGAAGCCTACTTTCCACCGATTGCATCCGATGTCGAACTACCGGCGCCGCTTCGCCCGTCCGAACTGGATCCCCTTGCCGAGCAAGCGGCCAATGCCTTGCGCCGCGAAGGCGAATCCCAAAACACGGTGGCAAGCTACCGGTCCGCACTGCGCTACTGGTCTGCCTGGTATGCCCTGCGCTACCGGCAACCTGTGCAGCTCCCGCTCGCGCCTGCCGTCGTCATCCAGTTCATCGTCGACCACGCCACGCGACAGACGCCGCAAGGTCCTGTCTGCGAGATGCCCGCGGCCATCGACCAGGCGCTGGTCGCTGACGGATACAAGGCACGACCCGGCCCGCCCGCGCTGTCCACGCTGACGCACCGGCTGGCGGTACTGGCCAAGGCCCATCGCCTGCAGGCCTTGCCCAACCCTTGCGCCGAAGCTGCGGTGCGCGAACTGATGGCCGGCATCCGGCGCGCCTATGCGCGCCGCGGACAGCGCCAGGCGCGCAAGGCGGCGCTGACCCGCGATCCGCTGCTGCGCCTGCTCGATACCTGTGATGACTCGCTGCGCGGCCTGCGCGACCGCGCGCTGCTGCTGTTTGCATGGGCCAGTGGCGGGCGCCGCCGCTCTGAAGTCGCGCGCGCGACCCTCGGCCACCTCACCCGGCTTGGCCCCGGTGATTTCGTCTATGCACTGGGCTGGTCCAAGACCAACCAGTCAGGCAACGAGCGCGCCGATACCGCCAAGCCCGTCACCGGTGCCGCCGGCCAGGCGCTGGAGGCATGGCTTGCTGCCGCCGGCATCAACAGCGGGCCGCTGTTTCGCCGCATCCGCCGCGGCGGGCATGTGGGAGAAGGTTTGTCCGATGCGGCGGTCAGCCGCATCGTCAAGACGCGCTGCGCATTGGCGGGACTGGAGGGCGACTACTCAGCGCATTCACTGCGCTCGGGCTTCGTTACCGAGGCTGCTGCGCAACAGGTGCCGCTGGCCGAGACCATGGCCATGACCGGCCACGCAAGCGTGTCGACGGTTGTACGTTACTTCCGCGCCGCGGACGCGCGGCGCTCGCGTGCTGCCGACCTGCTGGCGCAAGCGTCGCAATCCGCCGAAGGCGACTGAGGGCGGCTTGCAACTGGCGCCAATCATGCCGCGCAGCCGGCGCAAATACGGGTATTTCGCTAGCTGGCAGCGCTGGCTCGGGCTGCAGGGCGTGCCTATACTGGCAGCGCGCCGCACAGTGCCAGGCATGGCCGGCCGCGCCCGGAGAATCCAGCAGGCAATCGCCACTGGCACGATGTGCAGCGGCGACCCATGGGATGCAATTGCGCACCGCCTGCCTGGACCGGAACAAGTAGAAACGCGGAGATGGGGATGCCCAACGAACAATTCCTCGCCACCCAGGAAACCCGGCGCTCGGGGCTGAAAGCCCTGCGGGCTGCCTTGCTGCAGGTTCACAAGGAAGTCATCGGCTATGACAGAACCCAGTATGAGCGCCTGAACGGCCCGATTCCTGCAGGCCTGTTTGTGCAACTGGTGACTGAAGACAACTACTTCCGCTGGCTTGACCCGCTGTCGCGCCTGATCATCGAGATCGACGAAGAGCTGGAGGCCAAGGAACACCACGACGAAACCTGCCGTGCAGTCGGACGCGCAGCGGAAAGACTGTTCAGCGACGGTTCTGACCCGGCCTTTCGCAAGCGTTACCAGGAAGCCCTGCAGGACGAGTCCGGCGTCATCGTGGCGCACGGACGGCTGATGTCGGTGATCGGGCAGCTGCGCCAGTTGCCATAGCACGCCGGATCGCGCGGGGCGCGTTGCGCGCGCCGCGGCATAGCCTGTCCGCCTACTTCGCCGGTTTCGGTTCCGGCGTGGGTTTGCGCGGCGCATGGGTATCGACTGCCACCGGGTCGCTCGCCGGGAATGTCTCTTTCAGCCCCTCGTCCAGTTCGCGCTCGATCAGTTCATCCTTGCGCTGTTGTTCACGGGAGGCTGGCGTCTGGTGCTTCTGCGTTGCGGGCTTGGTCATGGCGATGGGGCTCCGTTGGCATCCATGAGCCGATGGTAATCCCGTGCAGGCCGCATTGCCATCACGGCGACGCAGGCTCATCGCCCCCTGCCGCCGCGCCCGCCCCCATGCCAGCCACCGTGCCCACGGCCACCACCGCCATGCCAGTGATGCCCGCCATGCCTGCCGTAGCTGCCGCCATGGATATAGGTAAAGCTGCCGTAGAAACCACCGTAGCCCGGCCAAGGACGGTAGTACGGGTAGTACGCCGGCGCCGGGTAACCGTCATAGTAGGCAGAGGAAACCGGATAAGCCGGATAAGCCGGATAAGCAGGGTAGTAAGAGTCGCCAGCATAGGGATAGGCGACGCAGCCAGCCAGCACTGCCACGCAGAGGGCCGCTCCCAATCCATATCGCATGATCCGCTCCTCACCGTGGCGCCGGCGTTCGGCTGCCTGACAGCAAGTTAGACTGTTCTGCAGGCCGCGCAATTCCTCGAAATGCGGACGCGCCCCGATAGCGCGCGGCAATCGACCTGCGTAGATCGAGACAGTTCAGGGCGATATTTAAGAAATGTCCGATATTCAGCTGAGAAGCAACGGAATACAGTCCTCTTGCACCCGGCCCGCGGGTGCCCCGACAGAGCCAGGTTGACCCCCTTCCTGGTTCCTTACACTGCCACGATGGTTTCTGGCCATCGTGGCATTTTTTTCGCCGTGATCCTGCTGCAGGCGCTAGAGGCCCTTCTCGACCATGTCGAGCAGGCGCTGCCCGAGGATCTCTGCCTGCTCCTTGGCGCGACTGCGCAGCGGGCCGTCGATCAGCAGGACGGCCAGGCCATGCACGGCCGACCACGCCAGGTACTCCGCACCCGGCCGGCGCTCGGGCGGCAGCACGCCGGCTTCCACCAGCTTGTCCAGCGCCGCACCCAGCAGCTGGAACGGATTGAGACCGCTGTTGCCTGCCTTGGCCGGATCTGCATCATCTTCCACTTCATCCGGCACCGAAAACGCGGTGCGGAACAGTCCGGTCTCGGCCAGCGCAAAGCGCAGGTAGCCGGTGCCGACCGCACGCAGGCAGGCACGCGCATGCGCGGCGGCTCCACGGCCCGGGCGCAGCCCGCCGATTTCACCCTCCATAGCAATGGCAAGCGACGACAAGGCCGAGGCCCGCACTGCCTGCAGCAGGTCCTGCCGGCTGGCGAAGTGCCGGTACGCGGCATTGGGCACCACGCCGGCACGGCGTGTGGCCTCGCGCAGCACGATGGCGTCGGGGCCACCCTCGCGTGCCAGGTCGATGCCTGCGTCCAGCAGCGCGCGGCGCAGGTCGCCGTGGCGGTAGGTGGCGCGCGCCGGAGGCGCGGGGACAGCCCGGGTCATGCGGCTCCCCTTGAATATGGATAACGGTTCATGATGTGCATACGCTTATAGTGAACAGTGTACACAATCAGGCCGCAACAAGTCTGTTGCATTGAGAATTGCAGGAACCAGCGGACCGGAACGCGGGCTTCAGAGGATGGGCGCAAACAGCTTGGCGACGTGCATCGCCACGCGCAGCGGCGCCGGCGCATCGAGGAACTCGTTCAGCCCGACGCGCCGGGCCTGGGCGAAGTCGGCTTCGAGCATGGTGGCCACGCTCGCGGCAAAGCCCTTGTCGGCAGTCATCACCATCAGCTCGAAGTTGAGCCGGAACGAGCGGTTGTCCAGGTTGGCGGTGCCGACCGCCGCGGCTTCGTCGTCGATCAGGATGACCTTCTGGTGCAGGAAGCCGGGCTGGTAGCGATACAGCTTGATGCCCGCGGACACGGCCTGGTACGCATAGATAGTGGAGGCGGCATAGACCACCAGGTGATCGGGCCGCGCCGGAATCAGGATGCGCACATCCACGCCGCGCAGCACGGCCAGCCGCAGCACCGCAAACACCGCCTCGTCGGGCACGAAATACGGCGACGTGATCCACAGCCGGTGGCGCGCCGCCTGGATGGCCTCGACAAAGAACAGCGAACAGGTCTCCTGCGCGTCGGCAGGGCCTGACGGCACCACCTGGCAGGTCATGCGCCCGCCCGCTTCTGGCGGCGGCATCAGCAGGTGCGGCACCTCGCGCGCGGCCCAGAACCAGTCTTCGGCAAAGGCCATCTGCAGGTCCAGCACGGCGCTGCCGCGCAGTGCAATATGGGTGTCGCGCCACGGCGCCAGTGGCGGGCGTTCGCCCAGGTATTCGACGCCGACGTTGTGGCCACCGACAAAGGCCTCGCTGCCATCGACGATCACCAGCTTGCGATGGTTGCGAAAATTGAGCTGGAACCGGTTGACAAAGCCGCGGTGCGTGGAGAATGCCCGCGCATCGACGCCGGCCTCGGCCAGCGTGCGCACGTAGCGGCGCGGCAGCGCGTGGCAGCCGATGCGATCGAACAGGAAGTACACCTTGACGCCGGCCCGCGCGCGCTCGCACAGCAGCGCCTGCAGGCGCTGGCCCAGCGCATCGTCATGCACGATGAAGAACTGCACGATCAGCACCTGGCTGGCCCGCGCGATCGCGGCAAAGATCGCCTCGAAGGTCTGCTCGCCGTTGACCAGCAAGCGCACGTCATTGTTGGCCAGGCACGGCATGCCGGTCAGCCGGGGTAGCGCACGCATGCAGGCCTGCGCCGGCGCATGGACCACGCAGGCGCTGCGCGCCTCGCGCTCGCGCGGGGTCATGCCGTGGCGCAGCTCGCGCAGGTGGTCGTCATTGAAGCGCCGGGCGTCGACGTAGCCGGCGAAGGTGCTGCGCCCGAAGATCAGGTAGGGCACCAGCGTGAAGTACGGCATCATCAGCAGCGACCCCGCCCACGCGATCGCGCCGGGCGCGGTGCGCACCGTCATGACGGCATGCAGGGCAGCCACCACGCCGACGACGTGAAAGCACAGGACGATGATGGCGATGACACTCGGGCTCTGCAGCATCGGTGGGCTTGAGTCCCCGGACCGGAACGCGATGCGCGCTATTTTGGCACACCCTGCCCGAATGTTGACAGCACGGCGCCCATAGTGCCCGCGCGCTGCCTTCTTTTTTGGCACGCCGACAGCATCACGGTGCCAGGCCGCAGTCCGGCCACTGCGCCCTGGCTTGTCCACAGGAGCTGTGGACAACTTTGCATATCGCCATCGGCCCCGCCGACAAACGCTCCGTCACGCTACCAACGCGAGCACCATCAAAAAAAACAGCAGAAATTTCAGAAATGTCCGATTGTCCTGTGGACCACACTTTTTGTACGCTTGCTGCATGCGAACGGTAGTGCTGCGCGCGCGCCTGGTGCCTGCCTTCGTTCCATCGCTGTCCGGCTCCAGCCCTGCCGCGGTCCGGCCGTCCCTGCCACGGCTCTCGTATTTCGCCATCGATGAATATTGCGCTGCTCATGGGCAAGTCGCCCCAACTCCGGCCGGTGCCGGAACTGCTGGCACGTTCCGGTTATCGTTGCAACGTGTTTGAAACGGGCCGCGACCTGATCCACGGTGTCAGCCAGGTACCGTTCGACATGCTGCTGATCGATGATGAACTGCCAGACCTGCCGGCCATCGACGTTATCCGTGCCGTGCGCTGTGCGCGCTCACGCGATGTGCCCATCATCATGCTTGCGGCCGACAGCAGTGAAGACGGCCTCATCGATGCACTCGACGCCGGCGCTGATGACTACGTGTGCCGCCCGCTCAATGTGCGAGTGCTCATGGCACGCATCACGGCGCTGCGCCGCCGGGTGACCGGCGAGCGCCTGCGCCAGGGCCTGGTAGTGCGCGTCGGCCCCTACCAGCTCAACAGCGTGGGCCGCTTTGCCACGCTGCACGACGAGCGCATCGAAATGACGCCGAAGGAATTCGACCTGGCCATGCTGTTGTTTTCCAATGTCGGCAGGGTCCTGTCCAGCGACCGCATCCAGCAGGCGGTGTGGCGGCATGAACTGGCGCCGCTGTCGCGGGCACTGGCGGGACTGATGTCGCGCCTGCGCAAGACCCTGCGCATCGGCATCGCCAACGGCATCGTCATCACTGTCGTCTACGCGCACGGCTACCGGCTCGACGTACTGGAAGGGGGCGCAGCGCCCAGGCTGCCCGCGGCGGACCGCCGGCTCACCAGACGCAGGCAGCCGGACCGCTAGACCGACAGCGTCGCGGCCAGCGACAGGAAATCCAGCACGGCCATGCCGGTTGCCGAGCGCTTGGCCTCGCGCTTGGCCGCCGCCGCGGCGGCGCCGATATGCTGGCTGCCCAGCCGCTGCAGGCCCGCCACGCCCTCGCCGCTCACGCACACCACGCCAACCGCCATCGACACTGGCGCAAAAAAGACCGGCCGCCCGTGGCGGTCTTCGCCATGCATGCCGCCGGCGTTGCGATCGGCGGGCGAATACATGGCGCGCGCCGCGTCGTTGAAGCGCCGGATCGCAGCTTGCAGGCGCGCGGCCCAGTCGCTGCTCTGGTACAGCACCAGGAAGTCGTCGCCGCCCACATGGCCGAGAAAATCGCGTGCGGGATCACAGGCCTCGGCCAGGATGGCGGCCGCGCCCTTGAGCATTTCATCGCCCTTCCAGTAGCCATATTTGTCGTTGAAGGGCTTGAAGTGGTTCAGGTCGACATAGCAGGCGCGGAACTCGCTGGCGGCTTCGATCAGGCGCTCGATATGCTGGTTCAGCGGGATATTGCCGGGCAGGAAGGTCAGCGGATTGGCGTAGCGCGCCGCCTCCATGCGCACTTCGGTGATGGCCCGGATCAGATCAGCGCCGGTGCCCAGGCCGATATAGCGGCCCTGTTCGGTAATCACGAAACCATCGGCAAGCGAGCGCGTGTTCTCGCCGGACAGGATCTGCGCCATCTCCTCCAGGCTGGCGCGATGGTCAAAGCAGGCCGGCTCGCGGTTGGCCATGGCGATGCAGGCCTTCTTGCCATACAGCTCGCGATGGAATGGCGCCGCGTAGCGGTCGATGAAAGCCTGGCGGCTGATGATCGCCAGCGGCCGGCCTTCGTCATTGACGACGGCCACGGCCTGCAGGTCGGGCTGGTCCTGGAAGACGCGCAGCACCGCATCGTTGCTGGTGGCAGGCGACACCGTCGGCGCAGGCCGCAGCAGGCGCCCGGCGGTGATGCCCGACCAGCCTGAGCGCACCATTTGCGGAAACACGGCGATATGCCGCGAAGCCAACGCCTGGTGCACGTGCTGCGGCGCCTGCGCGGCCGGCCGCAACAAGGGCCGGCCCACGTAGTAGCCCTGGGCGCCGGCCACGCCCAGGTCGCGGATCACGGCGAGCTCGTCTTCGTCCTCGACGCCTTCGGCGATCACGCGCCCGCCAAAGGCGCTCATCACGCGCAGCAGCGCGCGCAGGATCTCCAGCCGCCGCGAACAGGACGCAATGCCCCGCACCAGCGATTTGTCGATCTTGACGAACTGCGGCGACAGGTGCGCAAGCAGGTCGAGGTTGGCATGCCCGGTGCCGAAATCATCCAGCGCGTACTGCATGCCAAGCTCGCGCAGCACCGCCATCGCCTGGGCAAAGCTGGCAGCATCGCCGATCGGGGTCTGTTCGGTGATTTCGATCACCAGGCGCGACGGCGCAATACCGGCCTCCAGCAGCGCCGCCATCAGCCGCCCGCGCTCGGCCAGCAGGTGCCGCAACGTCATGGGGCTGAAATTGAGGAACAGCTTGCCGGGCAGGTCCAGGCTGCGCCAGGCGGCCAGCGCGGTGCGCGCCGCGTGGATCTCCAGCGCCATGGTCGCGGCAACGCCCTGCGCCAGCCGGAACAACGCGTCCGGGCTCGCCCAGGGCGAGCCCGCCGGCCCCCGGATCAGCGCCTCGTAGCCGAGGATCTCGGCATTGTCCGCCTGCACGATCGGCTGGAATACCGCATGCAGCGGCGGCAGCCGCGCATGCGCAAGTGTTGCGGCGATGGGGGTACCAGATGCGACAGGTGCGCGGTCGAGCAAAGGCGTGGCGGCAGGCAGGCCTGTCATGGTGGGAAATCCGGGGATGGGGCAAGAGGGCGAGCGACATTGCATGACATGGATATGACAGCGTGATGACAAAAATCCTCATTCCATGTCACGCCGGCGTCACGTTGATGATCGACCATCCGTGCGCCGCCTGCGACCGTCCCGGACAGAGGACAGCGCGCGCGGCAATTCGGGTCAAGCCCGGGCCGTGCATCCTTCAGGAGCCAGCACGCCCGTTTGGAGTCTTCTCCGTGGTGCAAGTCATCAAGACACACCTGCCCGGCCGCAGCCGGGCAGCTGCCCCCGCGCGGCTGTTCGCGCGGCTTTCCGCACGACTGGGCCGCCTGCCGCTGGTGGCACGCCTGTGCGCTGCCTTTGCCCTGGTGTACCTGTTCGGTGCCGCGGTCGGGTTGACCGGGATCGCCAACCTGGTCTCGATCAAGGCGCGCACCGACACCCTGTACCAGCACGACATGCACGGTGCCATCTCGGCCGAGCGCGCGCAGTCGGCACTGGCCACCCTCGGCCGTGCCCAGCTGGCGTTGACCATGGCCACCAGCAGCACCGAGCGCGACGATGCCGCCGCCGACGTCGCGCTCGGCCTGTCGCAGCTCGATGCTGCGCTGGCCGGCGTACGCCAGGCCGCCGCAGCACAGGCCGCGCCGCTGCTGCGCGAACGCCAGCGCACCGGCGAGCTGGTGCAGGCCTACGTGGCGCTGCTGCGCAAGCAGCCGCTGGACTCGCTGCAATTCGACAGCGCGGTCTCGGTCGACGGCCACTTCGTTACTGAACAGCTGCAATCCCTCAGCCGGCAGGTGGAAGCCGTGCGCCAGCAGCAGGAACAAAAGGCCGCCGCCACTGTGGCCAGCGTGGCGGCCAGCCAGCTGCGCGCGCAGGCATGGATGGCCGCCCTGCTCGGCGCCAGCCTGCTGGCGGCCGCCGCGCTGGCGTGGATCGCTGCGCGCAGCCTGCGTGCCGAACTTGGCGGCGAGCCGCGCGACGCCGCCGAGATCGCTCGCCGCATAGCCGCCGGCGACCTGACCGCCACCATTGCCCTGCGCCCGTCGGACCACAGCAGCATGCTGCACCACGTGGCCCGCATGCGCGACCAGCTTGCCGGCGTACTGGCCCGTATCCAGGCCAGCGCCCAGGAGATCACCGCGGCCGGCCAGCAGATCGCCGAAGACAACCACGCCTTGTCGGCGCGCACCCAGCGGCAGGCCAGCGCGCTCGATGCCACCACCGGCAGCATGCAGGCACTGGCAGCACGCGTGGCCGACGCGCACGCCCAGGCCACCGAATCGAGCCAGATGGCCAGCCAGGCACGCGCCGCCACCGATGCCGGCGCTGCCGTGGTGCAGCAGATGCGCGGCGCGATGGATACGCTGCACGGCCACTCGCGCCATATCGCCGAGATCGTCGGCGTGATCCAGGGGATCGCCTTCCAGACCAATATACTGGCGCTGAATGCCGCGGTGGAAGCGGCCCGCGCCGGCCCCGCCGGCCGCGGCTTCGCGGTGGTCGCGCAAGAAGTGCGCGCGCTGGCCCAGCGCAGCGCCGATGCGGCGCGCGAGATCGACGGCATCGTCAGCACCGCTACACACGAGATCGAGCAAGGCGCGCGCCTGAGCGCCAGCGTGGTGGCGGCGATGGACCGCATCGCGGCTACCGTCGGGCACAGCCATGCGCTGGCCGAGGCCTTGCGCACGCTTGCCGACGAGCAGGCCGGCAGCGTGCAGGCCGCCGGGCAATCCGTATCGCAGCTGCGCCAGACCGCCCAGCAGAACGCGGCGCTGGTCGATGAGCTGGCCAGCCAGGCAGCCCGGCTGGACCAGCACGCAGCGGCACTGGCCGACGATGTGGCCCGCTTCCGCTTCTAGTGCGTGTCATCTTTGTAACGGGCAGATGTGTCTGGGCGAAACATTTGTCATGGCGACGTAACCGGCATTTACGTCTACCCCGATAAAGTTACAGATCTGTTTCAACTGAACCCGCGCCGGTTACGTGTCAGCCTGCCCGTGGCGAGTAATCTTGGTTCACACCAACTGAACTGTCACCCGCACAGGAAACCATGGCTGAACGACTCATCATGCTGGACGTACCCGGCGTCCTGTATTCCGACCGCTCCCGCACCCGCCTCGGCGGCATTCCGGATTCGGGCACGCTGCGCGACGTCCGGTTCTTTGATCCTGTCGCGCTGGGGTTCGTACGCAGGTTGTTCGGCGTGGCCGGCGCCCGCGTGGTGGTGTCCGACGCCTGGCGCCGCGGCACGCCCGCGGCAATCCTGCAGCAGCTGGACCTGCAGGTCGAAGCCATGACCCCGCCGGCCGCAGGCGGCCATGGTGCGGAGATCGAAGCTTATTTCGCCCAGGGCGCCAAGCCGGTTCACTACGTGATCATTTCCTGCGCCGCCCCGGAGTCGATGCCCGAGGCCTTGCGCGAGCATCTCGTCACCGTTGACCCGGCTGCCGGGCTGACCCTGGAGAACTTCCAGCAGGCGCTCGGCATCCTGGGCGTGGCCTGCCCGTCCACGGTGATGCCTGCACCGAAACTGGATGCCGGCCTGAAGGCCAAGCTGGCCCAGCTGCAGCAGCTCGCCCGGGAAAATCCGGCCCGCTTTGGCGGCGCACTGGCACCGGCACGCGAGCGCACGCCCGTCCCCGCCTGATCCGCACCAGCAGCACATCCCGACGGGGCGCCATAAAGCGCCCCGTTTGCATTGGTGCGCCCGCCACGCGCCCCCGATCCCGTATCATGCTCGGTTTCACCGGAACACAGTCAGGACGCCGCCATGCCTCACCTCGTCATCGAACTCACCGAAAACACCCGCCTGAACTGCTCGCAGGAAGAGTTGCTGGATGAAGCCAATGCCGCCCTGCTGGCCTCCGGACAGTTCCAGGAGGCGGACATCAAGTCGCGCTGCGTCACGCTGTCGACTTACCGCCAGGGCGTGGACGCGGTCGAGCGGGCCTTTGTCCACGCGCGCCTGTCGATCCTGGACGGCCGCGACACCGCCGTGCGCCAGGCGCTGGCGCAGACCGTCTGCGACGTGATCGCCGAAGCCGTGCGCGCCGGCTCCGGCACCGGCCAGGACGTGCAGGTGTCGGTAGAGGTCTGCGAGATGGCGCGGGCAACCTATGCCAAGCAGGTGGTGGCCTGAGTTTGCGGACCGGATGGTGGCCGCCAAATAAAAAACCCGCAGCCATTGCGGCCGCGGGCGGAAGCTTCAGGAAGACTCCGGAAGCCCTGTCATGGGGAGCGCCCCCGCACCCATGACCTGACCGATTCTAGGGGGGCGCCCGTCCTGTACATTTGACGCAGGTTAAACTTGCTCCAGTCGGATCCGGTTGCGGCCAGCCTGGCGTGAATCACCGGGCGGCCGGCATCAACCCGGGTCGGTCACCTCCTGCGGGGCAACGGCAGTGCGCACAGGCGCCAGCCCGTCCCTACCCTCCGTGCCGTGCGCGTCGTCGGCAAGCACTGACCGCACAATCTCGGCAAACGCCGCGTCCGCTTCCGGCATCGGCAGCAGCATCCAGACATGGAACATTCCCTCGCCCTCGTGATACCGAAGCGGCAGGCCCTGCTCGTCGGCCATCTGGCGGAACTTCCTGCAGTCGGGCAGCAGGATGTCATGGGTGCCGATAAACAACGTGGTGGGCGGCAACCCGCGCAACACGCCGTGCATGGGACTGACCTGCGGCAGGGTGACCGGATCCGCGCCGGCATAGACGCGCCCGCATTCAATGCCCCCGG
Source organism: Cupriavidus sp. FW305-27 (assembly GCF_058787995.1). Lineage (NCBI taxonomy): Bacteria > Pseudomonadati > Pseudomonadota > Betaproteobacteria > Burkholderiales > Burkholderiaceae > Cupriavidus > Cupriavidus sp. FW305-27. The sequence continues at coordinate 36,187 of NZ_JBYTAG010000045.1, read as the reverse complement.
GGCGTGACAGCATCGGGTCGAACGGCTCCAGGGCATCGATGCCGGGATTGTCGCCGGTGGCATCCAGGAACGGCGACAGCAACACCAGCCGCCGCGGCAGCGGCTGGCCGCTGTCGCGCAGCACCTGTGCCAGCGCCAGTGCCATGCCGCCGCCAGCGGAATCGCCCATGACGGTCAGGTCTGCGCCCGGATGGCGCTGCTGCAGCACCTGCCACAGCGGCACCATGGCCGCGAACACGTCGCGGTGGGTATGTTCAGGCGCCAGCGGATAGACCGGCACCGTCACCGCGCAGCCAAGCGCGTCCACCAGCTTGCCGATGAAATCCCAGTGCTGGCTGACGATGTCGAAGACATAGCCGCCGCCGTGCAGGTAAAGGATATGGCGGGATTTACCGTGCGCAGGCCCGCCCCTGGGCCGCACGGTGTAGACCTCCATTCCGGCGATCCGCTCCTCGCTGACCGCATGCCGCGCACGCAGGCGCCGGGACGGATAGGCGCGTCCGACGATACGGCGCCGCCGGATTTCATCATGGAGCGCCTGGGCGCTGGCAAACCGCCGCTTGCGGCGGACCAGGCGCAAGGCAAGCCGCCACAGCTGGCTTTGCAGACTTGGCATCGTGTCTCCTCCCGCGCCGGTCTGTCGCCGGCGGCTGAAAATGCAGGAACGCGCGGCACGTATTGCGCTCGCGCATAAAAAAAAGGAGCCGGCAAGCGGCTCCTTTCTTGTCAGAACAACGTGGCGCAGATCAGGCTGCGGCGTCCTTCAGCTTCTTCAGCGGACGGACCTTGACCTTGACGCTGGCCGGCTTGGCCGGGAACCAACGCTCTTCACCGGTGAACGGGTCCTTGCCGAAACGCTTCTTCTTGGCCGGCACTTGCTGCGCCGTGACCTTCAGCAGGCCGGGCAGCGTGAACTCGCCAGCGCCCTTCTTGTTCAGCGCGCCGATGATGGTGGTTTCCAGGTGGGCCAGCACCGTCTTCACGGCCTTGGCTTCCAGTTGGGTCTGGGCTACCAGGTGAGCGACCAGGCTCGACTTGTTGAAGGTGTCCTTCAGCGGGCGCGCAACGGGCGCAGCGGCGGGAGCAGCCTTCTTGGCCGGCGTGGCCTTCTTGGCGGCAGCCTTCACGGGTGCCTTGGTTGCCGCGGCCTTCTTGGCAGCGGGCTTGGTTGCAGTCTTCGCGGTCGGTTTCGCTTTGGTCGCCATATCGATATTCGTAAGTTGAACAGATGGGTGTCGGCAGGTGTTTCGCATTGCTTCTCAGCGTTGCGCAATCGTCTGCTCGACGCCCACTGAATCATAGCGGAAAGTACCGTAAGTCAAGGGGTTTTCGTGCATTCGAAACGTAAAACCCCGTGAAAACCCCGGGTTTTGTCGCGGCTTTGCCTCAGTGGAAACGCGAATACGGCCTACGTACCCCCGTTTTGGCGTTCGCGGCAGGCTCTTCGGTGCCTGTGCGCGCAGCGATGCGCGTGCTGCGGCGCTACCGTTTGCTGCCTGGTCACGAGGGTTTCGTTCAGCCCGCATTCAGGCAATCTGAGGCAAACTCCGGGCCATGAAGTTCAACTTCCCGGCCCTCCTGCGCCCCGGCGTGCTGGTCGCTGCGGCGCTGCTGGCGCTGGCGGCAATGCCGGCCGCGCACGCCGACAAAGACGCCGACCGCGCCCGCGCGGCCGTGCAGTCCGGCGAAATCCTGCCGCTGTCGCGCATCCTGGAAACGGTATCGCGCCAGTACGAGGGCGACGTCATCGGCGTTGAGCTGGACCGCGACGACGGCATCTGGCAATACGAGGTCAAGCTGCTGTTGCCGGGCGGTTCGGTGGCCAAGCTCGAGTACGATGCACGCACGGCCGCCCTGCTCAAGGCGAAGGGGCGTGGGCTGGAAAACGCCCGCCGCAAACCCTGACCGACAGGAAACCCCGATGCGCATCTTGCTGGTCGAAGACGAAGCCGCCCTCGCCGCCCAGGTCCGTGCCAGCCTGGCCGAGGCCGGCTATGCCGTCGACGTGGCCGCGGACGGCCTGGATGCCTGCCACCTGGGCGAGCAGGAGCCCTACGACGCCGTCATCCTGGACCTGGGCCTGCCGCGGCTGGACGGCCTTTCGGTGCTGCGCCGCTGGCGCGCCGCGCAGGTCGGCGTGCCGGTGCTGATCCTGACCGCGCGCGACAGCTGGACCGAGAAGGTCGAAGGCATCGATGCCGGCGCCGACGACTACCTGGCCAAGCCATTCCGCATGGAAGAGCTGCTCGCGCGCATCCGCGCGCTGATCCGGCGCGCGCACGGCATGCCGGCGCCGGAGCTGCAATGCGGCCCGGTGCGGATGAATCCGCGCGCAGGCAAGGTCACCGTCGACGGCACGCCGGTGGCACTGACCTCGCATGAATTCCGCGTGCTGGACTACCTGATGCACCATCCCGGCGCCATCGTCAGCAAGACCGCGCTGACCGAGCATATCTATGCCCAGGACTTCGACCGCGACAGCAACACCATCGAGGTCTTCGTCGGGCGGCTGCGCCGCAAGCTTGGCGTGGATGTCATCGAGACCGTGCGCGGCCAGGGCTACCGCATGCGGCCGCCGTCGCCACCGCAGCCCTAGATGCCGGCCCGCCTGCGCCGATCCCTTGCGCTGCGCCTGCTGGCAGTGGCGGCGGTCTGGCTGGCAGCGGCGCTGGGCGCCAGCGGCTGGCTGCTGTCGACGCTGTTCGAGCGCCACGTCAACAACACCTATGTGCGCCAGCTCGACCACCAGTTGGCGGGCCTGGCCGCGGCGCTGGACTGGAGCGCCGACGGCAAGCTGGTCCTCACCCGTACCCCCGCCGATCCCCGCTACGAGCTGCCCTACTCCGGCACCTACTGGCAGGCGCGCGCGCCGGGCGCGCTGCTGCGCTCGCGCTCGCTGTGGGATACGGAAATGCCGGTGACGGTGGAGCGCCGCCTTGCCGGCGCCCAGGCCGACGTGCGCCCGGGCCCCGGCAACCAGTCGTTGCTGGTGGTGTCGCGGCAACTGGTGCTGCCGTCCGCGGATACCCCGGTAGAGATCTCGGTGGCACTGGACCGGACCGAGCTGCGTGCCGCGCGCCGCAGCTTCAACCGGACGCTGGCGTGGTCGCTGACGGCGCTGGGACTGGGGCTGATGCTGGCGGTTGCGGCGCAGGTGAAGTTTGGGCTGGCGCCGCTGGCGCGGCTGCGGCGCGCGCTGGGCACGATGCAGGCGCGGCGCGAGGCACGCCTGGGCGGCAACTGGCCCACCGAAGTCGAACCCCTGGTGGCCGAGATCAATGCCCTGCTGGCACGCAACACTCAGGCGCTGGAACGCTCGCGCCGGCAGGCGGCGGACCTGGCGCACGCGGTCAAGACGCCACTGGCAGTGCTCGCCAACGAGGCCGCGGCGCTGCCGGGGGCGCCGGCGCATGCCGTGGCGGCGCAGGTCGAAGCGATGCGCCGGCAGGTCGACCGCCATCTGGCACGCGCCCGCGCCGCGGGCGCCGCGGCGGCGCGCGGCCAGCGTATCGATGCCGGCGCGCCGGTGCGGGAGCTGACCCGAGCACTGGCGCGGCTGCACGCTGAGCGCGCGCTGGCGCTGACGGTTGAAGGCGCCGGGCACTTTGCCGGCGACCGGCAAGACCTGGTCGAAATACTCGGCAACCTGCTCGACAATGCCTGCCAGTGGGCGCGCACGCGCGTGCGCGTCACGCTGCAGGAAGCGGATGGCGAGCTCGAAATACTGGTCGAGGACGACGGCCCGGGCATGCCGCCGGAGGCGCAGGCACTCGCCACCGCCCGCTTTGGCCGGCTCGACGAGGCCGCTGCCGGCAGCGGGCTGGGCCTGGCGATCGTGACGGAAATCGCCGCGATGTACGACGGCAGCCTGGCGCTGGCATCGAGCCCGCTGGGCGGGCTGGCGGCGCGGCTGCGGCTGCCGGCGGGGCTGCCCTGATCAGTGCGCGCGGGCGGCCATGGCCTCGCGCGTGCCGCGTGCCAGCCCCAGCGCAAAGGCGGTTTCCGCCACCAGGAACAGCGGACCGATCAGCAGGCCGACCAGGTCGTCGACGAAGGCCGGCTTGCGCCCCTCGTAATAGTGGCCGATGAACTGGATCACCCATCCCACCACGAACAGGCCAAGGCCGATGGCAAGCCACCAGGCGGTGGGCATCGCCGCAATGTGGGCGCCGGCATAGAGGAAGAACGCCAGGATGACCGCCATCGCCACCCCGAACACCAGCGACAGGCGCAGGTAGAACAGGCACGACAGGATGTACAGCAGCATCGCCGGCGTCAGGTAGGCAGAGCCGTCGCCCAGCGGCAGCGCCGGGCGCGCCAGCAGCGTCGTCACTGCCAGCACGATCATCGGAATGCCAATGAAGTGCGTAAAGACGTTGCGCGGGTCGCGATGGTAGGCGGCGTAGTTGGCCAGGTGTTCGATCAGGGTTTCCACGGGGGTATCTCCTTGTATGCGCAGGCGTGCGCGTGCCGCGCCGCAAGGGCGGCCGGACGCTGCCGCCTGCTGCTGCGCGGCGGGCGGGATGTGGATTTATAGTAGTGGGCGCGCACAGTCTGGTCTGTCAGGTTTTTGACAGTCCGGACCGTCGCAGCGTGCCCTTGTGTGTCCCTGCTGACACCCGGCACAACCCCATATGAAAGGAGACCGGCATGGGACTGGCGAGCCCGCCGCAACGCCCTCAACCGCAACTCGCCGGCAAACTGCCCGGCACGGTGCCGCCGCGCGACGATGCGCTTGCTGCCGTACGTGCCGGCGCCTGGTTCAGCCAGTTGCCGCCCGCACTGCGCCAGGCACTGCTCGATGACGGCAGCCTGCGCCGGCTGGTGGCCGGCGAGACGCTCTTTGCCCGCGGCGACCGTTTCGACGGCCTGTATTGTGTCGCCAGCGGCACCATGCAGATCCACGCCAGCGGCGAATCGGGCAAGGCGGCGTTGCTCGGGCTGCTGGAACCCGGCACCTGGTTCGGCGAGATCTGCCTGTTCGACGGCCTGCCGCGCACCCACGACGCGCGCGCGGTCAGCGCCACGACACTGTGGCATGTGACGCGCTCCAGCCTGGAGCAGCGCCTGGCGCAGCAGCCGGCATGGTGGCAGGCCTTCGGGCAATTGCTGGCAGCCAAGACGCGCCAGGCCTTCAACTATGTCGAGGAAGCGCAGTTGCTGCCGCCGGCGGCCCGCATTGCCCGGCGCCTGGCCGCGATCGCACATGGCTACGGCAACCTGCCGCAGGTCCAGGCCACGCAGCGCGTGCGCATCCCGCAGGAGCAGCTGGCGCAGATGCTGGGCCTGTCACGCCAGACCGTGAACCACGCGCTGCGCGAACTGGAAGCGCGCGGGCTGCTGCGGCTGGAGTATGGCGGCATCGAACTGCTTGACCTGCCGGCGCTGGAAGCGCTCAACTGAACGCATCGCACCGGAGCCCCGCACACCATGATGACCCTGGACGCACCCCAACAGGATGCCTGGCTCGCGCGCCTCGGCATCGCCGCCCCGCCCTCGCCCACGCTGGAAGCGCTGGATATCGTACTGGCCGCGCACCTGGCCAGCATTCCGTTCGAAAACGTCGATCCGCTGCTGCGACGGCCAGTACGGATCGAGCTGGATGCGGTCTTCGACAAGCTCGTCGCGCGCCGTCGTGGCGGCTACTGCTTTGAACTCAATACCCTGCTTGCGGCCGGGCTGAGCGCGCTCGGCTACGTTGTGACGCCGCTGGCCGCGCGCGTGCGCTGGGGCGTTCCCGACGACGTGCCGACCGCGACCTCGCACATGCTGCTGCGGGTGGAGGTGGCGCATCGCAGCTACCTCGCCGATGTCGGCTTCGGCGGCCCCACGCCATACAGGGCGATGCCGCTGTCCGAGCCGGCCGATGACAGCTTCCCCTACCGTCTGGCGCCTTCGCCGCCGCAGACCTCCGCCACCGCGTTCCACAGCTACGACCTGGAGGCGCGCGGCGATGCCGGCTGGATCAAGGTCTACCGCTTCGACCTGACACCGCAGCCGTGGATCGATTTCGTGCCGCGCAACTGGTATGTATCGACGCACCCTGACAGCGTATTCCTGCAGCGGCTGATGGCCGCGCGCACCGACGGCGGCACCCGCGTGACGCTGGCCGACGGCGAGCTGGCCGAGCGCGCAGCTGACGGCACCGTGCGCCGAACCCGGCTGGCCTCGCCCGAGGCCGTGGTGCAGGCCTTGTCGGATCGCTTTGGCGTGCTGCTGGACGATGAGCTGCGGCGTGGCCTGGCCGACGCCCTGCCAGCGCTGCTGGCGCCCGCAACGGCATCCTCTGGCACCTGAGGCGCCATTATTCTGCTATGCAGCATGCCTGCCATGCACGGCGCGCATTGCCCGCAGAAAGAATCCTGATATGGCCGGCGCACGGCACCCGGGCCTGTGGACTGGGGCCAGCGGCGCCACCATAATGTCCCGGCGATGCTGCCTGCGGGCGCGTCGCCAGGACAAAGCCGGCCCCTGACGCCGGCGCAGCCATACAGGAGACTCCATGTCATTGTTTGATCTGACGGGCAAGGTTGCCATCGTCACCGGCTCCTCGCGCGGGATTGGCCGCGCCATCGCCGAGCAGATGGCCGTCCAGGGCGCCAAGGTGGTCATTTCTTCGCGCAAGATCGAGGCCTGCCAGGAAGTGGTGGATGCCATCAACGCCCGCCACGGCGCCGGCACCGCGATCGCGGTCCCTGCCAATATTTCTTCAAAGGACGACCTGCAGCGCCTGGTCGACGAGACCAACCGCGCCTTCGGCAAGATCGACGTGCTGGTCTGCAATGCCGCGTCCAACCCGTACTACGGGCCCATGAGCGGCGTGTCGGACGACCAGTTCCGCAAGGTGCTGGACAACAACGTCATCTCCAACCACTGGCTGATCCAGATGGTGGCCCCGCAGATGATCGACCGCAAGGACGGCTCGATCATCATCGTGTCGTCGATCGGCGGCCTGCGCGGCTCGCCCACCATCGGCGTGTACAACATCTCCAAGGCCGCCGACTTCCAGCTGGCGCGCAACCTCGCCGTAGAGTTCGGGCCGCACAACGTGCGCGTGAACTGCATCGCGCCGGGGCTGATCAAGACCGACTTTGCGCGCGCGCTGTGGGAAGATCCCGAGCGCTACAAGCAGTCCACCCAGGGCGCGCCGCTGCGCCGCATCGGCGAACCCGTCGAGATTGCCGGGGCGGCGGTCTACCTGGCGTCGGCGGCCAGCACCTTCATGACCGGCCAGGCGCTGGTCGTGGACGGCGGCGTGACCATCTGAGCGTCTGACCCCAGCGTTGCGGGGGGGGGGGGGGGGG